>CANSHD010000002.1 GCA_947646585.1 uncultured Alphaproteobacteria bacterium
GCGTACTTAGTCCCACTGTCATTGCGAGGGAGTGAAACGACCGCGGCAATCCAGTATTCTTTATTTGATTTTCCTTTTCGGTTAGGATATAATTACGCTTGTAATAAGGAGACTTATTATGCGGGCCTAACAAACCTGCGCAGTAACCGCCTGTGTGTGCGTTAATCATACCAGTTCCGATACGGGACTGGATGGTGGTGAATATCCAATAAACCGCGTGCAAGTTACTGTGCATTTGTTAGCTCCAGTCCCGCTTAGTCTTTTATGGCGGGCTTTTATATTTTTATCGATTGCATTTTTGGGTCGATTGAATATAATAAACGCATAATTCGTAACCCCTTGTTACGGTTCGAGGCTTAAGAACCTTTTATACCAAGAGTGCGCCTGATACAGGCGCAGGCGTATCTTCAACCCTGCGGTTGGTGGCTGACATTATATATTGAAAGTGTCGGGGCAATTACTCTTGGTATTGTTATGAACCTCCAACCATCTTTTTAGATGGTTTTTTATTTTGATTTCCGTATTGATTCCTGTATAATATTAAATGCAACGGCAATGTCGTTGTGGGGCTTAATCACCCCTTCGTATACGTCTGAGATGACGAAACATCTCCAACCGTGGGTTGGAGTGTGGCGAATAACCAATAAGCCACGCAATTTATACGATTGTGATTAAACTCCAGCCCGTTTCCCAATTTCTTTATTTGATTTTATAAAATATAAATGCTATGATTTAAATCAGTAGCAAGTGTTTTGCTACCAGGCTTAATCACCTGTCGTATACGTCAAGAGATGACGAAATATCTCCAACCATTCATTCGGGTTGGAGGCCTGTGAATATTTAGAATAATCAGGGCAATTATACGATTGTGATTAACCTCCAACCACTTGAAATTATTCCAGTGGTTTTTTTGTTTTACAAAAAAACGGGGGCGGCGGTGCGTTTGCATCAAGAGATAGAACAGATACGTGCGGAACTTGGGATACCGCATTACTGTATGTGCAACATATTGAATATCAGCATTGCGGATTACAGGCGTTTTCAGCAGGGGCGATTTACTTTAAGCACTTATTCGTTAATCATGTTCATAAACGAGGTGGCGCGTCCGCTGAACACCATTATAACGGGAGAGAGAAAAGATGACACACGAAGACCTGTGGCGGGCGATTGACATGATGGCGGCCGCCAACGGTATCAGCGTATGCGCCATGGCGCGGCGCGCCGGACTGCATGAGACAACATTTAACCCCAGCAAGCGGTACAATTACCGCGGCCTGCCGCGGTGGCCGACATTTGATACGATAAACAAGACATTGGACGCAATGAACATGTCAATGTATGACTTTCTGGCACTGGTGGCGCGGGCGCACGGGGAATAAAAAATCCCGCGCGATATTCGCGCGGGGACAGACCAAACTGTTGTGTTTCAATATTATACTGGATTGCCACGCTACGCTCGCAATGACAGTGGCCGCGATATTTTCCTGGATTGCCACGCTACGCTCGCAATGACAATGGCCGCGATATTTTTCTGGATTTCCACGCCCTGCGGGTTTGCAATGACAGTGGGGGCGATATTTATGCGGCTTTTTTCATATCGCTCTTTATTTCGCGCAGGTATTTGCGCAACTCGTCAATGGGGACCAGGCTGCCGTCGCGCTTTTCCGCCGACCAATAATCCCATCCGTTAAAGCTGACGCTGCGCTGCAGGCGGGCGGCCATTACGTGAATTGACGCCTTGCCGTGCAGGCTGTGCGTCAACTGGCCGTCGCGTGTTATCATGACGCGGGCGCCTTTGGGGCTGACCAGTGTTTGGCCGACGTATAACAGGCCGGCATCGATTAACTCTTTGAATGCGACGCGGGCCTCGGCACGTTTGGGGGCGCGGACCTCTATATCCGTCAAATCAATCGGCGTTATCTGCTCAACACGGGCGCGTGCGGCCGCGACATATTCTTCTTCGCGTTCAAATCCGATAAAGTTCCGCCCCAGTTCGCGTGCGGCCGCGGCAGTGGTGCCACTGCCCATGAATGGATCCAGAATAATGTCGCCGGGTTTGGTTGACGACAGTATTACGCGGCGCAGCAGGTCCATCGGCTTTTGCGTGTTATGCAGACTTTTGCCGTCGGCGCCTTTGACGCGTTCCTCGCCCAGGCATATGTTTATATCCCAGTCGGACCGCATCTGTTTGCCGCCGTTCATTTTCTTCATCGTTTCATAATTGAACGTATATTTTCCGGTCTTTTGCGGTGTCGCCCAGATAAGTGTTTCATGCGCGTTTGTAAAGCGCGTGCCGCGGAAATTCGGCATCGGGTTTGTCTTTACCCATACGATATCGTTTAAAATCCAGAAGCCCAGGTCCTGTAAAATTGCGCCGACGCGGAAAATGTTGTGATAGCTGCCGATGACCCACATGGCGCCGTCCGGTTTTAAAACCCGCTTGCACTCCGCCATCCACTGGCGCGTGAATTCGTCGTATGCGGCGGGGCTTTCGAATGCGTCCCACGCGTCGCGCACGGCGCGGGCGGCCGTCTGGTCTTCGGGACGGTACAGGGTTTTCGCCCCCAGCTGCAGGTTATACGGGCTGTCCGCGAAAACGGCATCGACCGAATTATCAGGCAGACCACGCATTAACTCTATGCAATCGCCGGCCAAAATCTGGTTCAGGTATTTGTTCATCTCTCTCTTGTCACCTATGCATTTATTTTATCATATTTGGGGGTATAAAAAAACGCACCCCGGGGCAGGGGTATGTAAAAATGTTCTTGATTTTTATAAAAATGCGATTTTTTTCAAAAAAGGACGAAATGCAATTTGTGCTTGCACGGGGGACTTTTGATTGCTACCGTTATCCCTGATATGAGATGTCCATACTGTAATTCAACCGACAGTCGCGTTACGGATTCCCGACCGGATACCGAAGATGCGATTATTCGTCGCCGCCGCGTCTGTAATGACTGTGGCGCAAAGTTCACGACGGTTGAGCGTGTTCAGATGCGTGATTTGATGGTGCGCAAAAACAGCGGCAAGATAGAGGCGTTTGACCGCGAAAAACTGCGCCGCAGCATAAAGCTGGCGTGTCGAAACCGCGATGTGGGCGATGAACAGATTGAAAAGCTGGTGACCTCTATACATCGGCGATTGGAGGCAGAAACGGCAGATGATACGGTGACAAGTGCCATGGTCGGACAGATGGTGTCGGATTCGTTGTTGAATCTGGACCCGATTGCCTTTGTGCGGTTCGCATCGGTTTATCGTAAATTTTCACGTATTTCGGATTTTAAAAAGATTATAGACCAGATTCCGGAGGCCGACGACGATGCCGCGGTTTGCCACCTGCCGAAAACATCACTGTTTTAAGATATGAAAAAAATTTGTGCATTTTTAATTGCTGTGATAATGCCGCTGGCGGTGGTGCGCGCGGAAACGCTGGACGTGCTGGACGATGAAAACGCCAGCCTGTATTCTCAGATTTTCATGCTGCAGGGCAAGGAAAAGATTGACGCCGCAATGCGTTTGGAAAAGCAGTTGACCGACGACCTGTTGATGGGCGAGGTGTTGTATCAGCGCTATATCTCCAAAACGTACCACACCAAGGGGCGCGAGGTTGCCGCCTGGCAGCAGAAATATTACAACATGCCCGGGGCCGAGCGTATGGAAAAGCTGGCCAAGATAAAGAAGGTGAATGTTCGTGCGGCAAAGCTGCCGCGGACGATATCGGGCGGCGCGTCTATTGAGGCGGCCCAGTCTGAAACATGGACGGCAAAGAAATATTCGGGCGATACGAATAAAAAAATTACAAAGTTTAAGCGCGCCATCCGCAGCGGCAGCACGAAGACTGCCCGCACCATACTGCAAGAGGGCGCGTTCCGCCGCAAATTGACGGAATCCGATTATGGTCGTTTGGCGGGGCGCTTGGCGTATGTTTATTATACGAACGGCGAATATGAGCTGGCGAAAAAATGGGGTTTTGTGGCGTCCGACGCGGAATCCGAATACGGTCTGTGGACGATGGGGCTGCTGTATTTCAAGGAAGAAAAATTCGGCGAAAGTGAAAAGTATTTCAGCCGTATTCTGGATCTGGATCAGATAAACAACGCCCGCAAGACAGAGGCTGCATTCTGGGCCGGGCGCGCGGCGGACTTTAACGGCCAGCGCAATCGTGCACGCGAATACTGGAACATTGCCGCCGCGCACCCGATGGCGTTTTACGGCGCGCTGTCGGCGACAATGCTGGGGCATACGCCGCAGTATGAATTCTTTGAACAGGACTGTACGGAAGACGACTTTGACGCGCTGCGCGAAACAAAGTACGGGAAAATTGCGCTGGCCCTGTTGCAGGTGGAACAAAATGCCCGTGCGGAGCAGTATTTGAAGCTGTTGATTACCTCAAACGCGTCCGACCGGACGCTGCATGCGGTAAATTCGGTGGCGACGGCGTACGGGTTGCCGCGTCTGTCCATTCAGGCCAGCAGTGTTGTCCGCGACCGCGGAATCTTGGAAATCGACGACAATATCATTTATTCCGCGCAGTATCCGCTGCCGAACTGGGAGCCGATGGGCGGGTGGTCTATTGACCGCGCATTGTTGCTGGCGATTACCAAGCAGGAAAGCAATTTCCGCGCAAACGCCAAATCCGGCGCGGGGGCCAGCGGCGTGATGCAGTTGATGCCAAGCACGGCAAAGCTGGTCGCACGAAATAACAAAGTTTCCATGGCCGACATTGATATTTCCAATCCGGAACACAACATGTTTTTAGGCCAGCAGTATATTGTGGACTTGTTGGCGCATCCGAATATTGAAAACAATATTATCAAAATGCTGGTGGCGTATAACGCGGGCATGGGAACACTGGTAAAGTTTGAGAAGTCTTTTGATACATATGATCCGTTGCTGTATATCGAAAGTTTTCCGGCATATGAAACCCGCGGATATATAAAGCGTGTTATGTCGAACATGTGGCTGTATCGCGCGCGGTTGAACCAGCCGCTGACGTCGATGAAAGAGCTGGCCGACGGCGACTGGCCCCTGTATAACAGCGAGGACGAATACGTTCAAAAGCAAATCGCCGACCGCATGGCCATATAAAATAAACCGCCCCAAACGGGGCGTTTTTAATTGTAATAGCACCGACTGCCGGATGGAAGCAATACGAAGGAGCCTGTAACGTCTGTACCGTCCTGGTCTGTATAACATTTTAGGACTGTTTCATTGTCGCCGGCATCCGATTTGCCAAGTTGAGCCGCCGCGGTTAGCGGACAGAGTGTGCACCCGTTCAATCCCATTACACCAAAGCCTTCGACATAATTTTCTGTGATATCGTCGCTGATACCGTAATAGCCGGCACTGCATCTGTATTGCGCGCGACTTTCCCATTTGCATGTGTCTGTGTTGCATTCCGCGTAGCTGTTTATCTGATACCCTTTCCAGGAATCACGCCATGCGTCCGGGTCATAGTCCGGCTTGCTGTTTGGGGAGCACGCCTTTACCACGCTGCACGGCTGGCATACGTATGCACTGCCGCTGTCGCATCCCATTGCTGTAAAATTCGGGTTAAGTGTAAGGACATAGCCATCTTCGCATTCGCCGCACGTGTAAAATTTTTTTCTTGTTCCCTGCGCATTTTTATAGCATATGGGGTATGGAAACATATACGACTTGCAGTTGGCGATATTTTGCTCCGGGTCCGGAATACTCGCGCACTGTTCGTCTTCAGTGGACATTTGACTGCAGTTTGAGTACGCACATTCCATGCCCAGCAGTGCGAGAGTTGTGGCGATTAAAATATGTTTTTTCATAATGTTTTCCTGTTGCTTTGCAGAAACAAAACCACCGTTTTTTCCTGTATTTTTTACGGTTGACAATAGGCGGAATACTTGGATAAAATGCCATCAACAGACTGCCTTAGGAAAACGGTCCTTTGGGTTAGGCATATAGTGCGGATGCGTATCCGTTTGTTATTTCACGATATTTTTGGGATTAAATAAAAGCGAACAAAAATTTTATTTTTGATTCTGGATTTTGTCTTTATAGATCTGTTGGGCGCGCGTAAAACAGTGTATTGCGGCGCCAATGTACAATATCAATGCCAATGCCGTGTCTAAATCCAAATCTTTTATTGAATTATTGCGCAAAATAGCAATTGCGCCGCCGGTGCTGATACCGCTTAACAGCATAAAAAATGCGACGAATGCGTGATGAATATTTTTATTTTTGTTTGACATAATGCATATGTATGTACACAAAAAATTGTGATTTGTCAACAATAACGTGGAAAAATTGTTTTGTTTTTATTTGCAATAGTGATAGTCTGGGTGGCAGATGAAAACAAATCCTGATTTTAGTTACGAGAATGCATGTGATGCCATGCTGGTCGCCGGTGTGGACGAGGCGGGGCGCGGCCCGTTATGTGGCCCGGTTGTTGCGGCGGCGGTGATTTTTCCGCGCCGTGATATGGAAATTCCGGTAATTATTCGCGATTCCAAACAGATGACGCCGCGGGCCCGTGCGGCGGCTTATGATTGGATAACGCAAAACACCGTTTGGGCGGTGGGCCAGTGCGGCCCGACCGAAATTGACGAGTTAAATATTCTGTGGGCGTCGATGCGCGCGATGGAGCGGGCGGTCGCAAGCCTAAAGACGCGGCCTGATTTCTGTCTGGTTGACGGAAACCGCGTGCCGGCGGGGTTGCATGGCGCGCCGGTGGTAAAGGGGGACGCAAAATCACTGTCGATTGCGGCGGCATCTATTATCGCAAAAGAAACGCGCGACCGCATTATGGCGGATTTGGCCCGCCGGTATCCGCAATACGGGTGGGATAAAAATGCGGGCTATCCGACGCCATCCCATTTGCAAGCGATTGAAAAGTATGGTATAAACGATTGCTATAGAAAAAGTTTTGGACCGATAAAGGAAAGGATAAAAAATGAAACTTCGCACGATTGAAAATGTTGACGTCCGGGGCAAGCTGGTGCTGCTGCGTGACGATTTTAATGTTCAGATTGTCGACGGCCGGATTACCGACGGTTTCCGTATCGAACAGAGCATGCCGACAATAAACGCCCTGCGCGCGGCGGGCGCAAAAATCGCGATATGCGCGCACCTGGGCCGGCCAAAGGGCACGCGCAATATGGAATATTCATTGGCCCCCGTTGCGGAATATATGCAGGTGCCGTTGATTGCGGACTGCTTGGACAAAGATTTTATGACGAACATGAAAGAGGGCGATGTCGTATTGCTGGAAAACGTCCGCTTTTATGAAGGGGAAGAGAAAAACGACCCCGCGTTTGCGCAAAAATTAGCCGATGGATTTGACCTGTTTGTAAACGATGCTTTTGCTGTGTCGCACCGCGCGCATGCCAGCACGGTCGGTGTTGCGGAAATTTTGCCGTCGTATGCGGGAAAATTGCTGGCGTCGGAGATAGAGCATCTGTCGGCGGTTATGGAAAATCCGGCGCGGCCGCTGTTGTCCATTGTCGCTGGCAGCAAGGTTTCAACGAAAATCGGCGTGTTAAAGGCGCTGGCGAAACTGTCGGATACGCTGATTATCGGCGGTGCGCTGGGGACGACGTTCAATTACGCCCAGGGGCACCGGGTTGGCAATTCGTTGTTTGAGGCGGACCAGAAAGACACTGCGCTGGAAATTCTGGAATTTGCAAAGCAGAACAATTGCCAGGTTCTGTTGCCGCTGGACAAGGGCGTCGCCAAAGAGTTTAAGCGTGATGCGGTGCGCCAGAACAAGGCCGTTGACGCGATAATGGACGACGATGTCATTATCGATGCGGGTATCGACACCACGGCGCGCAATCTGGCGGCGATTGACGCGGCGGCGACGGTTATCTGGAACGGAACGGTCGGCATGGCGGAATGGGCGCCGATATGGTCGATGGGTTCTTTCTCTATCGCCGAACAGATTGCGGCGCGCACGCGTGACGGCAACCTGGTCAGTGTTGTCGGCGGCGGCGACACGGTTGCTGCGCTGGAGGCATGCGGGGTAAAGCCGTACATGTCGTATGTATCGACCGGCGGCGGCGCGTTCCTGGAATTTATAGAGGGCCGCGTTCTGCCCGGAATCGCAATTCTGGAAGACAAATAAGAAATCGCCCGTTCGGGCGATTTTTTTATTATTTCTGGCGCATGGCGACAAATTTGCACAATTTGCCAAAGAATCCGTTCGGCGCCGGTACCGCCGCCGGGGCGTACGCGCGTTCATACGCGTCCGCAATAATTTTTGCATCGCGCGCGCGTTCGGCATTATGCGGGTTGTTGACGGAAATTTCCGCCTTGTAATCCTCTATCAGCTCGTGCAGGTCGTTGTACGCCGCCAGACGACGGTTTGTCAATTCTATGCGGGACTCTATCTTTTGCAGGTTCCCGCCCCATTCGCGCAAGTCTTCGCGTTTGTTTATATAGCAGGCCAGCTGCTTTTTGTGCGTGCGTATATTGCGCAGTATTTCGCCCTGCATCTTGAACATGCGCTGAAATTCAATCTCGTAAAAACCGTCTGTGTGTCCGTTCATAATATTATCCTTATTTTGTGCGATTGTACACCAAAATATTGATTTGTCAATTCTTATGATAAATTCGCGAATCGGGTTTTTGTGTGATATAGTTTTATTTAAGAATAAAAGGATTTGGTTATGGCACTGATACCTATGGTAATAGAGGAATCACCGCGCGGCGAGCGTTCATTTGACATATACTCGCGCCTGTTGCGTGACCGCATAATAATGTTACAGGGCGAAATCAACGAACCGATGGCGAACACCATCATCGCCCAGATGCTGTTTTTGGAATCGGAAAATCCGAATGCGGACATATCGCTATATATTCAAAGCCCGGGGGGCAGTGTTTATGCCGGTCTGTCCATTCTGGATACGATGCGTTATATCAAGCCAAAGGTTGCTACAATCGGTATGGGCATGGTTGCATCGATGGCGTCTATATTGCTGGCGGCGGGCGCAAAGGGCAAGCGCAGCGTTCTGCCGAACACCCGCGTCATGATACACCAGCCGCACGGCGGCGCCCAAGGCCAGGTGACCGACATTCAGATTGTTGCGCAGCAGTACCAGGAATTGAAAGACTTGGGTGTGAAATTGCTGTCCGAATTCACGGGCCAGCCGGAAAAGAAACTGGCCGCGGATATGGAGCGCGACAATTACATGAAAGCCGAAGACGCGCGAGATTATGGTCTGGTTGACAATGTTTTGGTTCGCAAATAATTTCGGATTCAGGGGACAAGCGTTATGAGTGACGAAAAAACGACAAACAGCGGCGAGCAGACAACCAACAACCAACAGTTCTGCAGTTTCTGCGGCAAGGCGGTGTACGAGGTTAAAAAGCTGGTCAGTGGCCGCAACGTATGCATTTGCGATGAATGCATAAACCTGTGCAACGACATTATGGCCGAAGACGTCGGCGCCACACCCGATGCTGCGCCGTCGGCGAAACTGCCGACGCCGTCGCAGATATACGAATTCTTAAACGAATATGTAATCGGCCAGGACGATGCGAAAAAGACATTGTCGGTGGCGGTATATAATCATTACAAGCGCCACAATGTCGCGTCAAAATCGAATGTTGAAATTCAGAAATCGAACGTGCTGTTAATCGGTTCGACCGGTACGGGTAAGACACTGTTTGCCCAGACACTGGCGCGCGTTCTGGACGTTCCGTTTGCAATCGCCGACGCCACCACGTTGACCGAGGCCGGATATGTCGGCGACGACGTGGAAAGTGTTTTGACGCGTCTGTTGCAGAATGCGAATTTCGATGTTGAACGCGCCAGCCGCGGTATCATCTATATCGACGAAATTGACAAGATTTCCCGCAAGTCCGAGAATCCGTCGTTAACACGCGACGTTTCGGGCGAGGGGGTTCAGCAGGCCCTGCTGAAACTGATAGAGGGGACGGTCGCCAATGTTCCGGCCGGCGGCGCGGGGCGCAAGCACCCGGGCGAGGCCACGGTTCAGCTGGACACGTCCAAGATTCTGTTTATATGCGGCGGTGCGTTTGACGGCCTGAACAAGATTATCGGCGCGCGCACATGCGAACGCGGCGGCATCGGTTTCGGTGCGACGGTCGTGTCCAAGAAAGAGCGCGACGAGACGAATTATCTGGACTCCGTTCAGCCCGAAGATTTGGTAAAATTCGGAATCATTCCGGAACTGATTGGACGTCTGCCGATTATAACGACGCTGCAGAGTCTGGACGAGGCCGCATTGATTCAAATTTTAACCCAACCAAAGAATGCGGTTGTGAAACAGTTCGCGGCGATGCTGGAACTGGACGGGGTAAAGTTGACGATTACGGACGACGGTCTGCGTGCGATTGCAAAACTGGCGGTTGCGCGCAAGACGGGTGCGCGTGGTCTGCGCAGCATATTGGAAAAGATTTTACTGCCGGTAATGTTTGCCGCGCCCGATAACGAGGACTTGGTTGAGGTCGTAATCGACAAAGACGTTGTCGCGGGCAAAAAGGCGCCGGTTGAAATCCTGCGCGATGCGAAAAAAGCCGCGTAATAATTGTGACAGTTTCCGCCTAAAAAAAGCGCCCGAATACCTAACGGGCGCTTTTTTGTTTTGATTTCCGTATTGATTCCTGTATAATATTAAACGCAACGGGAATTCCGTTGCCCAGGATTGCAGTCTTGGAGTTGGTTGCCTGCACAGGCGTAAAACCTTTCAACCTTTCGGGGTTGGGAGGACGGTTGATTTTTCAACCGACACATACCAACTATGTGACTGCAACCTCCCGCCCCGGTCTTCTCAACAATGATTTTGGCGGTTGCAATTATAAATGTAGATGATACAATATTAGTTGTAATGGGCAGCTCCTGTTGCAAAAGTGCGGGCTGAAATCTCGCGTACCAAGACCGCCTGTGCAGGCGTAAAATGCTCCACCACCCGCTGGTTGGAGTCGGCGAATATATCGAATAAGCCGGGATAACGTTTTGGTATCATTTCAGCTCCAACCATCTTTTTTAGATGGTTTTTGTTTTTGACAACAACGGGGGCGGTGGTGGAGCAGTACCAAGAAATAGAACAGATACGTTTAAGTCTGGGGATTCCAACATATCATATGTGCAACATATTAAATATCAGCACTGCGGATTACGAGCGTTTTCAGCAGGGGCGATTTACTTTAAGCACTTATTCATTGATTATGTTTATAAACGAGACCGGCCGGCCGCTGATGTCCGTCGCGCAATAAAAAACGCCCCGCGTGGGGCGTCTTGTTTTTAATTTGCCGGCTTGAAATATTTTTCATGCTGTGCCTGGGAGACTTTATACATGGAATCAAATTTTGCCTTGGCCGCGTCGGTTGTTGACGGTGTGTTCGCAGACGCCCCCGCCATATAATCCGCACCGTTCAGTACAATCAAACGTGTCGGCAACAGGTCGGAACCGCATTCGATATAATATTCGTTCGGATTATAATATTTGCCATAGCAGCGGCCGTTTACCACCGCCGCATAACCGTTTTCCGCGAGCGCACCACATGTCGGCTGCGCACCCAGTGTGATTTCGCCGGTGGCGACAATTTCGTCCGGATTATCCAGAACGCCGCGGCAATATACGTTTATATATTTTCCGTTCACCGACGCCAGTGTTCCGTTTGCCGATGTTTTACGTGCGCCAAAGCAACCGTTGGCCAATGCCGTCACATCAAAGTCGGCCTTTATCCCCGTTCCCTTTGACAGGTCTGTTTTGCCCATCGGCACCGGCTCATCCCCGCCGGCGGTCAATGCCCGCGGGCAAATCAATTTCATTCCGCGACAGTTCGCCGACGCATCCCACAGTTCCGCGTCATACCCCGCGCCCATCGGGACGTAACAGTTTGTCGTGCTGATACGGCAGATGGTCGGCTGCAGCCACCATGGTGTCGACGACGTCGCACCAAATGCGGCCGGTGCGGCCAGCATGCCCAACAAAGATACAAAGAATAATTTTTTCATGTTTTTTCTCTTGTCTCTTATTCTATCAAATTTTTATATCGTCCGCAAGCAACTGATATCCCGTTACTCGCATTCGTATGTTGTCGTGTTCAGCTTTTTGCCCGTCGGGCATGTGCATGATGATGTTCCCCATGTGCCGTCTGTCGCCTTGCATGCGTCCTCGGGTGTTAAATATACGCATCGCATTGTGCCGGCGTTCCATTTTTTCTGTTTTGTTTCGGATGTGCCGTCGGCCTTTGTCATCTCGTACGTACCGCATGTGCATTCGGATGTTGTGTCACTCCACGTGCCGCCGGTTTTTGTGCAGCCCTCTTTGGGTGATGCGACCGTGCCGTCGTCCGGCGATGCGCAGTATCCCCACTTTGTGTTGGCGCTGGTTTCGATATAAAATCTTTTGTGCGTCGGATGCGTGCGCTTGTCATATATGGTGTCCGCGCCGGTGGTGCCTGTGCCGGTGCCGCTGTCGCCGCGCGACGGGGGATTCTCGGAATCATCGGCGTCGTCGGATGTCGCCGTATCGTCGTGTTCGGTGTCAATCCATATGCCGCCCAGACGCTCGCACTCTTTGGACAGTTCGCGCGCCATGTCAGTGCGTATGGTATCCATTACCACATTGACGTCCTGTAATATGTTGTTGGGCAGTGTGCCGTTGCTGGACTGGGACGGGCGTATGCAGGTCTGTTGTGCATAGCGGGCCAGTTTTTGATACAGGCTGCCCTCGTAATCGCCACATTGTGACATGCCACCGCAAATGGGGGCACTGGTTCCGCCCATACATTCGCATCCATCGCCGGCCATGTTGCATGGCAGACATGCGTTGCCCGCCCTTGGATTACCGTTGTATGTGGGGTTTGTCGCGCTTTGCGCCATGTAATATGTTTTGTTACATTTTGTGTATTTTTTCTTGGTCGGGCACGAATAGCCGCCGCTTTGCGTGCCGCCTTGCTCCGGGGCGCGTGACGGGTTTTTCCCCGGGTCTTCGTCGCCGTTACCCGTGTCGCCGGTGATGCCGCTGGTTGTGCCGTTCAGCGGGCACATTGCGGCGTAATACATGCTGCCGGGGTTGTATGTGCGGCAGCCAAACGGATATGAATGCAGGCTGTCGTTGCTGGGGACGGCGCACATTTCTTTTGCGTAATCCAGCAGTGTCGCCTGGCACTGTTGTGCAATCTTTTGGTCGGTGATGGTGCCCATCGCGTTGACCAGTTCTTCCATGCCCTTGGACCCGCCGCCGTACAGGTTCGCGCATGCGTACAGTTTTTCGCGGCACATTTCTTCCGACAGCTCCAGGCGCGAGCCCAGCAACAGCTGCTCTTTCACATTGCTAAAGTCTTTCAATGATTTGCTTTGCGTGTCATAGCACTGGTTCACGACGTCCAGGCATTCGTTCTTGACCTGGCGAATGCGCTCGTGCTGGCCCTGGTATATTTCCGTGATTGCCTGGCGCATGAATTCATCCCATACCTCGTCCGCCAGGTCGCGGCATGTCTCCAGACCGCGCGCGGCAAATGCGCGCTTGTTGTTCAATTCGTTCACTATCATGCGGTTCGACTGGTTGTTCAATATGTCGCCCGCCAGCGATATCGACGATTCCAGCTGATAAAAGTCCGCGGTGTAAATAGGCTCGCCCGTGTCGCGGTTTAGATAGCGGCCCGACACGTCCAGACAGTGCACGTAATCCGTGCCGCACGCCGTGTCGGCCGTGATGTCTTTGCGCACCTGGGCGATACAGTCGTTTATCGCGGTTGAATTGTGCGCGTCGTAATTTTCCAGACGGGCGGCGTGCATTTCTGATTCCGCGTCGCGTATCGCCGCGTTCGCCGCCGTGTATTTTTTATCCAGCGCCGTCGACAACGCGGTGCAGTCGTTTTCTATATACATTCCGTACGCCGACACGACCATGTTCAGCGTCGCGGTCGATGCGCACTGGTTCGATATCAAATCCACGCACTGGCTGTGCACGGCGTTGTACAGCGACTCGCCCGTCAGGTTCGCAATCTGGGCCCCCGACGCCAAATCCGTCGTCGCCCAAATCGCGTTTATGTCGCCCGCGATGTCCAGGGTGCCCTGGGTTGACAGCGCCTTGGATTTTGTGTTCGACAAAACCTCGCTGATGCCGGCCAGTTTTTGCGCGCTGTCCGATTTGTCGCGCGCGTTCGCGGCAATCGTCTCGCCCGCCGTCGCGTTCAGCATCGCCTTTACCTCGGCGCCCGTTTTGGGAATAACCTCTATGTTCAGGTCCTTGAAATCCTGTAACTGGTCGCCGGTCTGGGCCAGTTTGCGTTCACGCGCCTGAATGTCGCTTAAGCGGGACGAACACACGCACCGGCGGTACGTGTCGTTTTGTTGCGCACAGAACTGGTCCATGCATGTAAAGTACGCGTCGCGGCATGCGTTGTATCCCGTGCCGAACGTGTTCGATGCGGTTGCGGTGGTTGTGCCCGCGCGTGCCGGTGTGCGCGCCGCGCGCGATATCGACGCGGCGGCGACGGTGGTTGCGCCACTGCGTGCGGTGCGGGCGCTTTTTGCGGCGGTGGCACTGCGTGCGGTTGCGCTTTGCACCGTGTTTCGTGCGGTGCGCGCGGTTGTGTTTGTCGTGGCGCGCGTTGCGGTTCGCGATTGTGCCGCCGTGGTTGCGGCGGTGCGCACTGTTACCGTGCCGGCGCGCGGCGTCGCCGTGCGCGCGTCGCCACGTGACGAGACCGTTTGTGCCGTGGATGTCGCCGTGGATTGGCGGTTTATGCTGGATGCATCACGCACCGCGGCATTGGCAACACCAATGCCGACCGCCAGCGTGCCGACAAAAAGCAAAAACTTTTTCATTATTATAGAGTATATGATATCAAAAAGCGCGCCGCGCGGCAACGGATATTTACGGTTTTTCAAATAAAAAATCCCGCGTGCGCGGGATGGATTATTTTGCAGCGGCCGCCTGGTCCGGGGCGGGGCGATTGCGCTCTACAAACGTGATGCGCCCCTTGTCCAAATCGTACGGGGTCATTTCAACGCGAACTTTTTCGCCAACGTTGACCCAGATGCGCGCCTTGCGCATTTTGCCGCACACCGTCGCCAGAATTTCATGTCCGTTTTCCAGTTTTACGCGGAACATCGTGTTGGGCAGTTTATCCTCAACCGTGCCGGTGAAAACGATTACGTCGTCTTTTGCCATGTAATTATCCTCTAATTTTTGAATGTCATGATATTGCCGACGCTAAAAAAAAGCAAGAATATTTTTATATCTGCTTGCACAGGTCCGCCTGTTTTGATAAAATTATACATAATAATGTAGGGTGGGAATGTATGAAATCTAGATTTCTGGTTATGTTGCTGTGTATGATGCCTGCGGCCCTGTACGGGGCGGAGCGCACGGATGAGGCGCGCGTCGGCGTTCGCCGTATGTCCATGGCGGCGGCACATGCACCGAATGTTACAACGAACCTGGGCACCACCAGTGGTGGCGGCACTGCGCCCACAATGACTGTAAAGCCCAGCGGGACAACAACGCCCGCGCCGGCGCCCGCGCCCGCCGCGCCGGAACCGCAACCGGCCGAGTCCACCCCGGACACACCGGCAAAGGTTGCCAGTAACGACTGTCGTGACGCATATCGCGCATGTATGGATGAATTCTGCCTGTTAGACGAAAGCGAGGGGTATCGCTGTGCATGCTCGGCAAATATCAACCAATCAAAAAGTTTGATTCAGGAAATTCAGCAGATTCAGGCGGACGCCGACAAATTATATACCGAGGGGGTGGAGCGCGAACAGCTGGGGGCGAAAGTCAAGCTGGTCTTCGGCGAGAGCGAGGCTGCAAAGAAAAGCTCGCGCGCGTCGGGGCTTAGCTTCTCGGAATGGCTGAAGGGCGACAGCGGCTCTGAAGAGGGGCTGGGCGCGGATGCGGATATCGGCGACGGGCTGTATGCGATGGCGGCGGATTATTGCGCCGACCAGCTGGAGGCGTGCGGTACAAAGGCGGATATGGAAGAAATGCTGTATGCGCGCCTGATTGTTCAGGATTGCAAATCTTTTGACTCGTACCTGGCGGACCAGAAATCCAATGCAGAGGCGAACAAGCGTACGGCAGAGGCTGCGGTGCGCAAGGCGCGTCTGGAAATGCTGGACACGACGAACAAGTATAACCGCGGCGAATGTCTGCTGGCGTATCGTTCGTGTATCGCCGACAAGGGCGGATGCGGTGCGAATTTTGAAAACTGTCTGGATGCGGACCTGCTGGGACGTCGCGCGAACGCATGCGAAAATGTTCTGGACCAGTGTATGGCGGTGCGCTCGTACGTGTTGCAGGACTGG
This sequence comes from uncultured Alphaproteobacteria bacterium, assembly GCA_947646585.1. Taxonomy (GTDB): domain Bacteria; phylum Pseudomonadota; class Alphaproteobacteria; order Rs-D84; family Rs-D84; genus Enterousia. The sequence goes on from CANSHD010000002.1 coordinate 16,262, forward strand.
GAGGCGGAATCACAGAGCATATTGGTGGAGGCGGCAAAGTACGCCGACAAAAACGCGCGTGCGACATGCTTGGCGCGTATTCAGGCGTGCCTGGAGGACGGCTGTTCGACCAGTACCAATTCCGCATGCTTGACAGACGTGAATGTCGCGGCCGGCGTGTGCCCGATTATCGACGAATGCAACACCATGATTCCGGGCATCAAATCCGTTGTTAACGACAAGCTGGGGTATCTGCGTACACAGTTTTGCCAGAACGACGTTGACAAGTGTCTGCGCGACAAGTGCGGTGAAAACTTTACCGCGCCGGAATGCATCGGTAAAAAAACGTCCGAGATTACCGCTATGTGTCCGCAGTCCATGTTCCCGTCATGCAAAAATGAAAAGCAGTTCAACATTATTCTGCAGGCCGCATTGCTGCAGATGGATTACCAGATGCTGCAGGGATGCCTGAATTATTTCGGCGAAGAACTGGGCAAGGTCTGCGGTACGGACATGGCGTGCCTGCCGTCCGACGACACGGTTCAGGCGCTGTCCGCGATTCCGGATACGGAAGGGGGGCTGGCGGCGCTGCGTGTTCAGGTTCGTGACAATTCCAAGAAAGCGGTGGATGAGTTCTTTAAACAGTTTGAAAAAGATATGACCGTTGCGGCGTGTGCCGATGCGAAAAAGCCAAAGGGACGCAGTTCCTTGGGGGCAAGCGTGTTCAACAGTGCGAAACTGGTTGCGGAAATCGGTGCGGAAAACCGTGCGATGCGCGAACTGGAAAGCAAGATTGCCGAACTGTCGCGCAAGCAGGACTTGGCGGCGGCCAAGAAAAACTGTGAGACGACATACAAGCCGGAAACACCGGACAAGTCCGATAAGAATTACAGCTATATCCGCAGTGTGACATTTGAACCGGATTTGAGAAACTGTCACGTGTGCCGTATGCAGCAGGTATGCGAAACCGGCGGTGAAACCAAGGGTGCGGCGGGCCTGAAGGGCCTGGCGGGCGGTCTGTCCGCTGGTGCGTCGATGGGAACAATGGTCAGCCCCGGATGGGGAACCGCAATCGGCGGTGTTGTCGGCGGGCTTGGCGGATTTTTGGCCGGGCACAGCAGCGGCGGACAGAAAGATTTTTGTCAGGAACTGGAATCTTGTGAAGACATAAATATGTAGGTGTGATATGCAGATAAATATGCGCGCTATATTTACAGGTTTTTTGATTGCGGCGGCGTCCTTTACGGGCGCTGACGCCGCAACTGCGAAAACATCAAAACAATCGGCCATTCAAAAGGGTACCAGCGTGCGAACCAGGGTCGATGCGTCGGGCCTGTACGACCAGGCGTGTTATGACGCGTATTACGGGTGCATGGACCAGTTTTGTATTCCGGACAACGCCAACGGCGGCAGCTGTACCTGCAGTGACGACAGCATCGCCTATGAAAAGGAATTTGCCGAAATTCAAAAGATTCTGGAAGAGGCAGCGCGCATTTCAACGATAGAGGTTGAAAAGGTAAAGGCGGGCGCGAATGCCGACATTATCTTTACCGGAACGCGTGAATATGACGAAAACGGCAACTTGAAAGAAGTTGAAGAGTTGGTCAATGGCTCGACAAAAGAGCAGCAGCGCAAAGAGCTGCTGGCCATGTTTGACAACACGCTTTATGACGATGACGAGGAAGACGGCTATTCATTGGCTGAAATTGCAAGTAAAAAGGGCAACGCCCTGCATGCGGCCGCAGAAGAAATTTGCCGTGAACAGATTCCGGAGTCTTGTGAAAAGGATTTGAATTTACTTCGTCAGATTTATGCGCGTCAGATAGTGTCGGATTGCGCGGCGTTTAAAAACAGTCTGGCCTCAAAGCGCCAGGCGGCCGAATTGGAACTGGCCAATGCGGAAAGCGACGTTCGCACGGCGTTAAAGGAAAGCTTTGACGCGGCCAACAAGTATGATTTGGGCACCTGCATGGTCGAGTTCAAAAAATGCATGCAGACCGAAGATGCGTGCGGCACGGACTGGAACAACTGTGTGTTCACAATCGCGTCTGAAAACATGCAGAACAACAAGGCGCAAAGTACGGCCGGCACAACCGTCGATACGGTTAACACGTATGATATAACGGCCTCGACGATGGAGATTTTAAGCTCTAAGCGCGTTATCTGTGAAAAGGTTTTGAACCAGTGCGTCGCCGTGCGCGACATGGTTTGGCCGGCATTCCTGCGCGAGGCGGCGCCGACAATCCGTGTGGCCGAACAGGCGGCGGAATCAAAGTTCAGACAGTCCTGTTTAACAAACATATCCAACTGTATTCAAAAGGCCTGTAAAGACGATATCGTCGGCAAAGGCGTTGATACAATGGATGCCTGCTTGTCGCGTCCGGATATGGCGCGCAGTTTCTGCAAGGTTGAAATAGACCCGTGCGAGCGTATGGAGCCGCTGATTTGGGGATATGTCGTGGACAAGCTGGCGGCGATGCGCGTTGATGCATGTACGCAGGAGGTAAAGGACTGCTTTACCGACGATACGCGCTGCGGGTCCGATTTCTCGAACTGTATCGGTATGGATTATGACTATATCCACGATATCTGCCCGATTGACAAGCTGGTTGTGTGCAAGGCCAATAACCCCAGCTTTTCCATGGACGATTTGGATTCAATGCTGATGGGGCTGTATCTGAATATCGACAACCAAGCGCTGACACAGTGCCAGGATTTGGTTGATAAAAAGATGGCCGAAATCTGTGGCAGTACGACCGACTGTAACAAATTCGCCGCGGACGAGGTAATCGGTACGGGCAGTCTGCGCTCTCAGAAAGACGGCACCACGTATCGCGTCACCGGCATGATTTCCTTTGGCAGTATCAAGATGGGCGACGCCACGGGCCGTACCATTGATGACGGCGAGGGGGGCAAGGTAAAATTGGGGCCGGGCGAAATCGGCGTCGGCGAATATCTGGCCCAGGTGCGCGCGCGCAATGCAAGTGTGAACAATGCGGACGGAATAATGTCTTCGATAGAGGAAGAGCTGAACAATATTGCCGGCACGATTAACCGCACCATAGAGATGATAGAGCAGGACCCGCAGATTCAGTACTGTATCAACGGGCGTGACTTAAGCCAGATAACAGGCAAGTCCAACCAGAAGACAACCGGGCGTTTCCCGAACCTGTTGACGCAGGTAAAGATGCAGATTGCGATTGCCGCACTGCGTCAGGCCCAGGATAACTATAATAAAAAGTTGACTGAGGAAATAACCAAGGCGACAAAAGACGCATCCGCTGATTTGGCCCAGTTTATGTGTCAAAAGATTGCGGAAAACAACGGTGCGTTGGTCGGGGCGACAAATGTCGACACGCCGCTGGCACCGCCGTATGCAATCAGCTATGATGTCGGCGCTGGTTTAACGACGGCCGATTTGACCAAGGGCGGTTCCGGCCACAGCGTTGTTCAGTCTGGTAACGGCAACGGCAGTAACGTTACAAAAGACGTGACATCCATATTCAGCCGTGATACACGTACATGTCATGTCTGCACGACTGTAACGACGCAGAGCTGTACCGTAAAGGGCGGCAACTGGTTCCGTAAGAAGAACACCAGCTGCGAGGTAAAAGCCAACGGACCGAACTGCGAAGATATTCAAATGTAATAAAAGCTCCCGGCCGATGGCCGGGAGTAAAAATGAAAAGGGGAAAGGTAATAAAATGAACGCGGATACTGTGACACCATTATCAAACTTAAGCCTGCACGACGTTTTGTCCCAGCTGATAGAAGGGGCGGTGCATTTTAGTTTTCGAATAATGACGGCGTTGCTTATCTTGTCCGTTGGGCTGTGGCTGTCTGCACGCCTGACAAAGATTGTGAAACGCGGCATGGAGCGCCGCAAACTGGAACCGTCGCTGCAGTCGTTCCTAGCGTCGTTTGTCAGTATCATTTCAAAAATATTCGTATTTGTTATTGTTTTGACAACGGTCGGTGTCCAGATGACGGCGATTACCGCGGCGCTGGGTGCGGCAGCATTGGCGGTCGGCATGGCCTTGTCCGGTACTATGCAAAATGTGGCGGGCGGGTTGGTCATTTTGTTCTTCAAGCCGTTCAAGGTTGGCGATACCATTAATACCGCCAGTGGCAAGACGGGTGTTGTAAAAAGAATCATGATTTTTACGACGGAACTGCGTACATTTGACAATCAGACGATATATCTGCCGAATGCTGCGTTGTCAAATGGAGAAATAACGAACTTGTCCCATGGCGGCGTGCGACGCACTGATATGGTAATTGGCATTTCATATGGAGACAGTGTCGATACGGCTCGTCGTGTAATAATGGATATTTTGGCCAAGGATTCTCGTATTCGGCAGAGCCCCGAGCCATCTGTATTTGTTTCCAATCTGGCGGACAGTGCGGTTGAACTGACCGTTCGTTTCTGGACCAAGTGGGACGACATGTATCCTGCAGCGGCGGACGTACGCGAGCAGATTTATGTAAACCTGCCAAAGAAAAAGGTAAATTTCCCATTCCCGCAAGTGGATGTACATGTTATCAAATAAAATACCGGGCGCGCCAATGGCGTGCCGTTTTTTTCCTAGACATTTTATTTTTTATTTGTGCTATAGTCTGTTATGCCAACATAACAAAGGGAGAATCCACATGAAAAAGACAGCTATATTTGCGGTGTGCGCCGCGGCGTTTGCGACGGCCGCCAATGCAGGGTTTCAGCCGGCCCAGCCGACGACATCGGCCGGCGGATTTATCGGCAATGAAACGATTGTCACGGTAAAACAGGCCAAAGAAATGCGCGACGACACAAACGTTATCATGCAGGGTAAAATCGTTGCGCAGGTCAAAGGCGACAAATACACGTTCGAAGATAACACCGGCAGCATCACCGTTGAAATCGATGACGAAGACTGGCGCGGCCAGATGGTGACGCCGTCCGACACGGTAAAGATTTACGGCGAGGTTGACCGAGGCCTGACCAAGACCGAAATTGATGTAGATACGATACAGAAAATGTAAAAAATCGCCCGACCGGGCGATTTTTTTTAGGCCATTACGGTATTATAAAAATCCCCGCCATTCGGCGGGTGGTTAATTTTAGCTTTGTGATGCAGGCTGGGTAGATTTGCAGCTCGTTGTTACCTCTATTCTGCGACACGGCGCAAATTTATCATTTCCGGTTACTGGTGTATTGTCGGGTTTTACCGTATTTTTTGTGATATCAAAGCATATTTTATAATCCGCATCGGTTGATTTTGTAGATACGTCAATTCCCAATTGTTTTGCAACACCGCATGAGCACTTGGTTTCTCCGTTTCCAATTGCGGCAATTTCTATTATCGGTTTATTATCCGTACTTGTGTCCGCATTTATTATTGCGGTGATTTTGGTCTTAATGGCATCTGCACGCTTCTGAGACAATCTGCTGTTTGTTGCATTGCTGCCTACCGGGTCTGTATAACCCTTTATGAACAAATCGCATGTTTGATTTTTATCAAATTGACGATACATGTTTTGCAGGTCGTTTTCAATTGTGCTGCCCTCAACAAAATCTGCGGTTCCGATTTTGAACATTGCTGATGCATTAAGTAAAATCGTTTCATATCCCGGATCGTTTTGTGGCTCTTGATTCACTATTCTGACGGTTTCGCATATACCCGTTTCAGTGTTTACCGATTTTGCTTCGTTGCATACACACTGGGCCGGTTCTGCATCTGTTGCGGCAACAAAATCATAACCGTCCGCACAAGTACATGTACAACCATCGGCCAATAATTGTAAATGATCCCCGTCGGTTGGCGTGCATTGTGCGGTACATGTTGTTGGATTGGTAATACAAGCCTGCTTGGTTGTATCCCACAAAGGTTTATCTGCCGGACATTCGCATTTTGTTGTTCCATCAGATGTTTGACCACCAATGCATGCATCGCATGTATTCTGATTTGGGTTGTATTGTTTATTCGCCTCGCAGACGCATTGTAAATTATCGCTGCGTACGGTTTTGCCGTCTGGGCATGTGACCGTATGCGGTGGGGTATTATTTACTTTTTCTTCAAGGACGCCAAGCGCCTTGTTTTTATATTTTTGATTGATTTCATCAACCTTGTTTTTATTCTTATCGCCGCTGTTGATTGCCAGGTTGCCGACCAAACCGCCAATTGCACCGGCGCCCGCCGTTATCGCCCCAGTCTTGATTTTCGATTTCGTGTCCGCCTTTTGTTCCGCCCAAGCTTTTGCATCCTCGCTGTTTTCATCCATCAAAGCCTTTGACAGCGATGCGTACGCGCCGCTCTGGCGCCCCATGCCGACATTGTCATACAGACCCGTTTCCGCAATGTCATATATAACCTCGGCCTCTATTCCAGGGGTTTTGCCCAGCGCCTCTTTACGTACCTTTAAATCTGCCGCCAGGGCTTTGTATTCGTTTACCTCATCAAACAGCTCATTCCCGCCCGGCAGGTCGATATCACGCTCGCCGCCTTTGATATTGCGGCCCTGGCCGTAATCGCATACGAATGTCGCAAGGTATGCTTTCATGTCCTCTTCGGCACTGTCATCCGCTTTCTGTTCCGCCATGCCCGACATCAGATTCATCCCGCCGATACCCGTTGCGCCAATCGCCGCCGCCCCCAGCGCCTTGTTCGCCGTGGACTGCTCTTTATCTTTCATTTTTTGCGCGTTGTCTTTTAATTCCGAGACTTTGTTCTTTGAATCTTCCTCGGATAATTCAGCCTGTTCGCATGATTTGCCGTCATCTGACGGGTGATAGCCGTTGCCGCATTCTGTTATATAGCAGCTGCCTTTCTTTAATTCGCCGGCCGTCGCATTGGGGACTTTTTCAATATCCGCCGCAGGGCAGGGGCCGCCGGATTGTTCGCAACCGGATTTTGCGTCATTTGGCACATAATTTTTTACACATTTTGAAACCACGCATTTGCCTTTGGCCCCGTCTTTACCCTCCGTGCCTTCTTGCTTGGTATCCAGCTTGGTTTTTTCTATGTTGGTGTCCGCGTTTTTTAATGCAGTTTCAGCGGCCTCGCTACATGGTTCGGCGCCCTTGAATATTCCGGATACGAAATTTGATGTTGCGTTCCATGCTGTGGTTAGACCCTTGCCAACGGCCTGGCCGCCTTTGACGAAGACGTCGCCTGTTTTTTGCAATATGTCTTTGGAATCTTTTTTGGGTTCTGTTTCCTGTTTGGGTGTCTCCGCCGGTTGTGATGGGGTTGAAGCGCCGGGGGCAGGCGCCACAGCTGCTGCTATTGGATTAGTGTCTCCCAGAACAGCAGTGGCCGGTGATGCAACAAATAATGCCGTGATTGCAAAAATACTGGTAAGAATATTTTTATAGCTTTTTGTTGTCATGTATTTTTGCCTTTATTCAAATACTTCGCCGTTATTATGTTTAATTATGGAAAACTGGCATGCCGTATAATATCCGTTGCCACTGCCGACAGGCATTTCTTGGCCCAGATAATTTACGTCATCACCAATATCTTTTTTATCAAATATGCGTTTGCAACGCTTGGTTGATTGATCTGGCGCATATTGTTTTCCCGACCCCAGTTTACCTTTATATTCCGACATCAGGTTGCGAAAACTCCAGTGGCTGGCCGCGATTTGTTGATCTACGTCGCCGTCTTGGGTGAAAATGCATAATGCGAATTTGTACAGTGAAAGCCGGGTTGCAAACATGTTTTTCCTGGGTACGGTATAGTCGTCGATAACAAATGTACCGCCATTGCTTTCGCATAAGCCCTTTGCCTTATCAAATTTCGATGTTTCCGAATTTTGAATAATGTGTTTACCGGATGGGATTGGCGTTGGGAAGGTTATTTGACAATAATAGCGCTGATATGGTGTACCATCGATTGATGTGCTGCTGGCCCCCAGAGACAAAACAGGGCCGTATTTATAATTGTATGGTGCCGTCGGAACAATACTGTCAAATTTTGCACATGTTTCAGTGCCATATTGTTGTTGGACCGCATAAGACCATTTGGCATTGGCCTTGCTGCCGCGGGCGGTTATGCAATATAATGATGTTTTTAAGCCAGATGTCTTGTCAAACGAAACAGCCGTATACCCCCCCAGGTCTTTACATTTGTTAAAAAATGCGATGGCCAAGTCCGGGTGACTGATAAATCGCAGGTCGGGGTCCGTTTTTATATCAAAATATATTGATAACGGCAGACCATCCGGCGGTGTCTGATTGGCGAATAGGGTCGTTAATGTGGTAAGTGAATCCGTTTCAGTGGTTGGAGTCGCGCCGGCGGTATCCGCGCTATCCAATTTAAGCGATTGTACAACCAACTCGTATTCCGATGCCAATGCAGTCATTGGAAATAAGAGTGACAAGAACACACAATATTTATAGGCAGAACTCATCAGCTGTTGCTCTTTTTGGTTAATGTTATTCTTTCTTCGCCTTCGCATACAAATTCAAATATCTTTGCCGGATCCGCTGAGAAGGTAAGCGTCATGTTTTTTGTGCAGCTTTTAACCTTTTGCAATGCCGTTTGTAATTGTTCGTTGTCTATATCATTTAATGTTTCCGCAGACGGCATGTCGCCGGAAACGCATGTTTGACCCGACGGGCATTTCTCTGTAACAAATTGCTTAATTTCGTTAATGATTGCGACGTTGTCTTGAGATGCGGGTGTGCCATCAGAATCAGGTGTGGCCGGAGTACCGTCCGCAGCGTCGGTGTCCGACGCGGCTGCGGGTGTCGCGGCACCCTGGCCGTAATCCGCCTCGTGCTGCTTTTCGGCTTCTTTTGCGGCTTTTTCCGCCTTTTGACGATCGATTGCGCGGTCAATCGCGCCGGATGTGACGGCGCCCACGCCAATACCCAAACCAGCACCCATCAGGGCGGATGACGCCGATGTCTGAGAGCGGGTATAGCGGTATGCGTTTTCCTTGAATGTTGTCACGTCAATGCCAAACCAATCCTGGGTGCAGTCGAATGCAGAGCCTGCATAGGCTTTCTTTGACGCGGTCGGCGTTGTGGCATTGCCGGCGTAAAAGTTCACGGTATAAACGCAGACAAGACTGCGTTCATCGAACAGGGCGCCAAAGCGCTGGCACTGGGAGCGCATTTTGTCGCGCAGTTCATATAAGCGCTGTTCGTCTTTGACAATTTGTTTTTCCGCATCCTGGCGCAGGGTGGCGAACACGTTCATTGTGCGCGATGCAAGACCGCTGTCCTGTTGGGTGCAGTTTTTTGCGATTGTGCCGCATTTTGAAATCGCCGCATCGCCCGCCGTTTTCCCCAAGCATTTTGAATATGTTATACCGCATTCGGCGACAATACATTCGTTGTATTCGTTGCCACAGTCGATAATTTTGTTATATGCCGACAATTTTGCATTCATGTCGCGGTCGGCCTTAATTTCAGCAGAGAACAGGGCGTACTGGTGCCCGGTGCATTTGACGTTGCGGCGGCATGCGTCCATTTTGTCGCCCCATATCGTGTCGCCGTCACCCGCGCATTTGGAATAATCGCTGCCGCATTTCTGTTTCATACAGTCGCGCAGGCCGATATCGCATGCGCTTTGGCCGGATGCCAACGATGCCGCGGTTGCCGCGGCGGCGGTTTCGGACGCCGACTGGGCGTCCAGGGCGGCGCGCTGGCGATGTATCATTTCCGCCAGATTGTCCGCGTTTGAATCGCGCCCGCCGGCGGCGCTTGTCGCCATGCCGGCACTGAATTGGTCTGCCTTGTTTTCGATGATAACCGGTTCCTCGGTCGGTTCCGGTGTCGGCTCCGGCGCGGGCTCGGCCGGCTCAATCGGCTGGGCCGGTTCGGCGGGCTGCTGCTCTGCGGTCGCCTGGGCCGCGGCGGCGGCGCTTTGTGCGCGCGTGTTTAATGTCGGCATTCTGGAATCGGCGTTGTTTGCACGCGAAACGGTTGGGCGGGCGGTTGATGCGCCGCCGCCGCGCGATACGACATTGGCCGCGTTTGCAGATGCGCCGACGGCAACAATCACAGCCGCCATCGCCGTGCGCATCAAAGGACGGTGCGCGCGAATGGAAAAATCAAAAACCGTGTCTTGTCGCTTCATCTCTTGCATTCTTTTATTTCAATGTGTCGCATGCCAAATCATAGAACTTGCACAGCTGGGTCGCCATAGAGCGTTCCGCCGAATAACCGGGGGCGCATTTGTTCGCCATACTGCGTTCGCATACGCTGGTGATGCATGCCTCGCGTCCGGCATTGTCGGTACAGTTCGCCTTTACCGCGGTCAGTTTTTTCTCGCGTTCAGACTTATACGATGCGACGATGGTTTCTATGATTGTGTCGGCGTTCTTTATCGCGGTGTCGCGCGCGGCAATCAATTCCGTGCGAATGTCGCCCAGATACGTGTCACAGCCGCCGACATCAACACTGCAGCCGGAAAAGAATTTGTCAAAGTCCGCGTTGTCGGCGCATGCGCTGTAGTCCGGGCCGCAACGCTTGGCATCGATTACGCAGGCCTGAACATCGGTCTTGCACGATGATTTCGTTTTTGTCTTGGCCGCCGCGGCGCGCAGTCCGCTCATTTCGGCGGAAATCCCCGCTGCCTTGCACGATTGTTCAATCAGCGTGTCATAATTATCCGTAACGTCGTCTGGGGTGCACCCCGCAACTTTTTTTATACATTCCGCCGTCGCCCAGGCATAACGTGCGCCGGGGTCGGTGGGCGCCGCCTTTAACTCTTTGGCGGTAAAGGAAAATTTTGCCGATGCGCCGACAGAAACGCTGCGCATTGCGTCGCCCGCCGTGGGCGCCCCGGCCGAGGCCGTGCCGCAATACTGGCACCGGGCCGCCGGATTGGACGACAGGTTTATCGCACAGGCCGAGTCCAGGCAACGCGTTAAATTGGCCTTAGAGCATGTTGTGACCGCGTCGGCGCCGAACGGCGCGGCGGTTAATACGGCGATTAAAATAAAGGCTTTTTTGTTCATTTCTCTCTTTATAAAGAAACTATATCAAAAAAGGGCGGGGCGCGCAAAGGGAAAAATAAATTTACAGTTGACAAAAGATAATGTTTTGTCTATAATATGTGTAACATTTAACCAGGGAGTTAAAAATGGCGATAAATTTTAAAAGTAAAAAATTATGGGCATGTGTTGGTGGCGGCATTTTGGGTGTGTTGTGTATTGCCGCAATGTCCAAGTGCAGCAGCAATGCGGGTGACCGTGATGAGGCGCGGGAAGATTTGACAGTTCAGACGGCGCGCGCGGACAGCCTGCAACAGGCGCTGAGTCAAATGACGGAAAATCGTGATGCTTGGTATAATTTCGCACAGGCGCGCGGCGACACAATTCGCATGTTGCGCGACGATACGGCATTGACCGATTCGATTGTGGTTTTGAATGATTCAATTACGCATTTGGTTGCTGAAAGAGATTCTTTGCAACGCAGTCTGAACGATTGTCGCGGTTCGCGTCGTTCCACGCCGTCCCGTCGTCGCCAGAACAACGGCGGCCGTAACAACAACGCCGGCGGCAACAGCGGTAATAACGGCAACAACGGTTCGGCCCCTGTTCAGAACAACGGCGGCAACGTTAACAATAACAACAACAATAATAACATCATCTTTGTTCCGGCCCAGCCTTCGACAAATGTCACTGTAAACGGCGGCAATGGGAACACGGTGAATGTTAACAACGGTACGGTTAACAACTTTTATGCGCCCGCACCGGCATCGGGGGGCACCGTACGTATCAATTCCAGTGCGTCTGTTAGCACGACGTATGTTGTAAAAGTCTTGCCGGCAAAGACACGATAATCAATCGAGTTCTGTTGCATGGACCCGTCATTATGTGGCGGGTCTTTTTTAGTTTTTTCTGGACAGGTAATTCAAACGTATGCTAATATTGTCTGCATAGAGAGATGTAATATGATGAAATATATCAGAATCTTCGCATTGGCAGTATTTTTGATTCCGTATGCGGCACGCGGGGCAAGCAATGATTTCATGGTCGCGGCCCAGTTGCTGTCGGCGGCGCGCAATGCCGACATTGGGCAGGTGCAAATTCTTGTAAACAACGGCGCCGATGTCAATTTCGTGGATTCGACCGGTTTGTCCGTGGTGTGCACGGCGCTGATGAACAATGATGTTCGCGCGGCCCAGATTTTACAGATGTACGGCGCCGATGCGTCCAAGTGCGACCAGCAGATAAAAAAATATAACAGCAAAAACAAAACCAAAGAGCGAAGCGGGGGCCTGTTCAGCGGGCTGTCTTCCGCCCATACTTTGACATTGGCGGCGGCGGGGGCCGCCGTTGTCGTTGGTGGACTGCTGCTGCTTACCGATGTGTTCGATTCCGGCAGTGGCAATTCTTCGGGCGGGGGCAGTGGCGACCGACCGAACAATGGCGGGGATAACGGCGGCAACAGCGGAACCGCAACGGCAAAGATTACGTTGCCGTATGGGCCGGCGATGCCAAATGCGGAATCTGAAAAAGCGAATTATTCTTCAAACCTGAATTATTACAGCCCGTCCATTGACGGAACCCTGAAAGATACTTTTGAGCTGATGACAAAATCACGCCAGAATTATCTGCTGATGATGCACGGATATTCGCCTTTGGCGCGCGGGTATCTGGGGATGCGCACATTGCGCGGAACCGGAAACGTGCCGGTTGACGCGACGACACTGGGCAAGATTAACGTTAAGGGGATAACGGTCGGCGGCGGCCGTCCGGTCGGTGTTGCGCTGGTGACGGCGAACGGTGTGAACGCCGCGGCAAAGCCCGCCGGGACCGAGACCGCCCAGAAAAATTCTTTGGATGACGAATTGCTGGCCTGGACGACAATCAGTGGCAATGTTGTCAATGAAAAGCCCGAGATTAGCAACCTGTCCAGCAAATATTACAACAATTTGATTGTTCTGGGCGGCGACGGTGCCGAGGTGACAAATTCATACACCGTTGAGGACAAGGCCTTTATCACCGATTTTGATTTGTCGGGGCAGGGGACCGCGATAAATAATTCAAACGCATCCGCGGCGGATGATATGCTGGCCAAGGTTGTGGGCGGCGCCAATTCCGGGTATTCGGCGGCGGACTATATCGGATTTATGCCGAACGGCCAGATGGGAATATTCCGTACCGGTGACGGTCGCGGAATGAAGGCCGTGACGGGCGCATCCCCCAGCGGGGAATACACGATGGCGGGAACAACGCTGGCCGTGGGTGACAAGATAACGCTGTTCGGCAAGGAAATGACCGTCTCGGCCGTTTCAGGCATCACTTTTGAGGCCCAGGATACCGGCGTCGGCACGTACAAGGGGTATATCGGTGCAAACGGCCAGCTGTATATTAACAGCACTTTGGGCGGTGAAATCGACCAGACTTATGCCATGGCGGACGGGAAATTAACGCTGGTGGGCCAGCTGGGCGATATCGATTATTACAATTACAAGGCGCTGTTAAAGTCCGGTGTAATGTGGGCGGCGGGCGACCTGACGGGGGGGCGTTCGCGCATGGACGTTATTGCGAATGCGTCCGTGATAGAACCGCTGCATTCCCGCACCACAAAGACAATCGATGACATGATTGCAAACCTGTCGCCGGAAAATTTTGCGGTGTATGTGAATTCTTATTATGACCGTGATACGACGGACGGGTCGGGCGGGACCAACGCGCTGCCTGCAACGGATGCGATATCGTTCTTTAACGGACTGGGGACGACGTTTTCGCCGCTGGTGATTTTCTCGACCGGGGCGTCCCAGACGGACAGCGCATGGTCCGACGCCGCCCAGGTGGCGACGTTCGAGAATGCGGCGCCGCTGGTGTTTTCCAATCTGGAGCATCTGTTTATGTCCGTCGTTGCAATCGGCATGACGGGGACGGGCACGTCCGGTGCAACCACTGTCGCGGGATATACGCCGGCAAACAAATTCGCCATCGCCCAGTGGACCGACACCAACAATACGGACGTTACGACCGACGACAAGTATTACAAGGCGCGCGTTTGCGGTATCGCGGGCAAGGGCGCAAACGGAATTGACCCGTGGTGCTTTGCCGCGACGGGTGTGACGGACGAACTGGCGGTCTCGTCGGCGGCCGGTGCGGCTGGTGCCGTAAAATCCGCGTTTTCATATTTGAACAACAAGGAATTGTTCACATTGTTGGCATTAACGGCGGATGGTCCGTATCTGGGAACGACAACGGACGGCAGTGCTTTGACAAAAGATTCCTTGCGCGCATATTTGCAAAATCTGTATCAGATGCCCGCGGAATACCAGTACCGTTGGGAAAAGGGCGGCGAGGAATATCTGGACGTATTCAAAGAGGTTTTCGGTTACGGTCTTATCAACCTGGAACGTGCGACCAAGCCGGCAACCAGCATTTATTATTATGACGCGGCCAGCGGGAAAATAGTATCGGGCGCCGGAAACGCGTACTGGCGTGCGGCCTCTAAAACGAACTTTCGCGCGTCGTCGGCGTTCAGTCCGCGCGTGACCTCTATCGGTGCGCCGTTCTTTGATGTGCTGGAAAGTGCGGACGGCGAGTTGCGCATGCCGCGTATATGGGAAAATGAATTTGCGGTCGGTGCGGGACGTCGGCGTGGCCTGTATTTGAATGATGTATTCGGCGATTTAAAGACACGCGATGCCGCGGGTACGGACGTGCAAATCGGCGAGCTGCGTTTTTCAATGTCGGCGTCCGAACGTCCGTATGCGGATAACATGGGCGGACTGGATTCCATGCGTTTGGGAATGAGCCGCGGAAATTGGGATGTCTCGGCCCAGTATCAGCATAACTTTACAGACGGCGCGGGATTGTTTTCCGGCATGGCGAATCCGATAATGTCGCTGGCGCATGACGCGGTTCTGTCCGATGCACGGTATTCGGCCGGGCGGTGGTCGTTTGGTGCGCGCGCATTTTCCGGTGCCATCACGGACAACGAATTGTTGGAAAACGACCCGACTGTTTCCGCGCAATACACGCCGGCGCGTCTGGGGCTGATGCATGGCGGGGCGTTCGGTGCCGGATGGCGGGGCGCGCGGTTTGGTGTGAACGCCGACATTGGCATCGCGCGCGAGACCGAAACGGTTCTGGGCGCCCAGACGGGCGGATTGTTAAGCCTGGGCGGCGGCGATACGTCATATGTGGATTTTCATGGGCGCTATGATTTTTCTGACAATGTTTCCGTAAGTGCGCGTGCGACATTTGCACGTACGACGGCGGACGCGGCGGGCCAGTATGTAATGGGAATCAGTGATATTTATTCCAATGCGTTTGCGGTCGGGCTGAACATGGGCAATTTTGAATTTACATTGTCACAGCCGTTGGCGGCGCGCGGCGGTCATCTGAAATATGCGTATGCGGAATATGATACGGTTGAGACGGATGACGGCCGGTTTGATATTGTTGTCGGCGATACCGGTGTGCGCAGTGCCGCATTGCGCCCGGCGCGTCGTGAAAATCGTTTGGCCATGACATATCGGCACAGCTTTGGCGAATTTACGGACGGCGCGGTCGGCTTTATATACCGCATGAACCCGAACAATACCGACGAGTTCGGGGATGAATCCGTATTCATGCTGAAACTGTCGCATCGCCTGGGAATATAACCTATTAAAATACTTGCTAAAAATATTTTTTGGTCTAAGATATTTTGACAAAAATATACAAAGGCAATCATATGAAATTATTTAACGGAATTCAGGTTATCAAGTACGGAATTCGTCGTGCGTTTAACAGGGCGCGCGTCGGCGACACCGCACCGCAGGATATAAAGTTGTTGTCGGCAATATGTGACGAGGTGCACGTTTTGTGTGCCGGTAATGGTAACGAATACTGGTATTATTTCCCGGACAATGTTGAAGATGCGAAAGTGGCGCAGTATTTGATGGAGCGCAACGGAGTCGTTCCGACGTTTCGCATGTCGCGTTATTTGGCCGGCTGGGGCAACCGCCGTCCCGCGTTTCGCTTAAGCCAGTCTTATCTGTTGCGTCATCCGGAACAGAATAATTTTGTAAAACAGATAGAAGAGCGCAACCATAGTTCAATAGAGGATGCCAATCTGCAACAGCAGATAGTGAATCTGCGCAATCAAATGCGTCAAAAATAAAATTATTCCGTGGTGTATGTGCATCATTACCCACTAAAAAAAATCCGGGGTCGCCCGGATTTTTTTATTTATCGATTAACGTATAAACGCAAGTAAAAACAGTTTGTTGTTGCGCCAAACGGTGTGCCTAAACCAAAGGAACGTTTTCCTGTGGTGTTATTTTTTTATTATTTTATCGCGAATTTCCGCCACGTGTCAACGGCAAAAAACGCCGAAATAAAACGTTGGTTTTTATATGCAAAACACGGGAGGCAAATATATGAAAAAAATTTTTTTGTGTATCGCACTGGCGCAGGCGGCGTTTGTCGTAAATTCCGCCATGGCGACAAATGAAGGAGTATGCGGCATCAGTGAAATAAAGGCCGGCACCTGTACGGGGGCCGCAACAGGATACGGCATTGAGGCCGGGACCGGTGCGGGAAACAGGTGTTACAGCGGCAACTCCGAATGTACGGCATGCAGCCAGGACAGCACGCAAAACTGTAACAAAAACACATATAATATAACCTTTGAACAGAACAACTGCAAAAGTTATACGACAACCTGTTATAACGGCATTCCAATCCGCAGTTGTTCGGAATGCAGTTCGGGCTATATTCTGCTGAAAAAGCAGATACCCTGGTGCACAAATTATGTCGTATATCAAGTATGCCGAAAGCAGATTACGAGTTCGTCCGAGTGCTGGGTGGGCGATGTGTCCCATAACGATTGGAAAGCGTCTACAATGGGCGGCAATTTGATTCAGAGTTATAACCAGTATATCGGTTATTGTAATTCCAGCGATGGCAGCTGTGTAAATCCCACCAGCGGACAGTATTGCGACCGGGTTTATGTTTATGGATGCGCGGACGGTTACTATAACGGGGTGGATGATTATTATAGTGCCGAGTATAGCCGTGATTATAAACTTATTCAATGCAGCGCTTGTCCGACCGTGCCGGAAAGTTGGATGCAACAGTATCTTCATTCCGCCTGGTATGGCAGTGGTACCAGCCCTGTGTATGAAATAAGTTCTTGTTATATCGGTAATGGATATGGGGCCTTATATACGGATGATACGGGAACGTTTGAGTGGGACGGCTGTTATTATGAAGAATAAAGAAACGCCCGAACGGGCGTTTCTTATTTGGCAACCACAACCATTGCCGTTCGCAGGACCGTGTCGCCGAACATGTATCCGGTCTGCATTTCCTCTATAATCGTGTTTGCGGGCGCGTCGGCCTGTATTACCTGTATCGCGTTATGAAACTGCGGATTTAAGGGCTGGCCGACGGATTCTATCTTAACAATGCCGATTTGGGCGAATGCCGCCTCTATCGCGCGGGCCATGGATTTTATCCCTTCGTCGTCGGGCGTGTGGGACAGGGCGGCGTCGGCCGCGTCCATAACGGGCAGGAAATATGACGCAATGCTCATTGCACGGCGGCGCGCCGCGGATTCCGTATCCAACGCCGCACGACGGCGCGTATTTTCCAGTTCCGCCGCAATGCGCAGGTATTTGTCGTTCAACTCCTTTACCTCGGCAATCAGGGTATCGACCTGGGTACCGCAATCGGCGGTTTGTACCGTGTCGGCGCCGGTGACCGTCGGGTGCGGCGTCGCGCTGTCGGACGCGGTGTCGGTTGCCGCGGCGGAGTCTGTGGTCATGTTAACGGATACTTCTTCTATGTTCGGTTCTTTGTTTTCCATTTCTTTCCCGTCCGTATAAAATATGTGGGGGCGGCGGATAACACCCCCGGTCACACTATATATTTATTTCATGCTTGTTATTATAGGTATGAAGTCGTCCGGTTTCAAGGACGCGCCGCCGACCAGTACGCCGTCAACGTTCGGAATCGACATAATCTCGGCCGCGTTGCTGCCTTTGACCGACGCGCCGTACAGTACCGGCGTGCCCGCCAGGCCCATTGATTCCAAAGTTTTGGCAATTAACGTGTGCGCCTCGGCTATTTCCGCGGCGGTGGGCGTCAATCCCGCGCCGATTGCCCAGCGCGGCTCGTATGCAATAACGATTTTGCCGTTCGTGTCGGTTGGCACGGATTCGCGTACGCCGGATTCTATAATCGCCATGGTTTTCCCGGCCTGTTTTTCGTCCATCGTTTCGCCGACGCAGATAATCGGCGTTATGCCGGCCTCTATTGCCGCGGCGGCCTTGTCGCGAACAATGTCGTTGGTCTCGTCGTGATACTGGCGGCGTTCGCTGTGTCCGACGATTACGTACCGTGCGCCCGCATCCTTTAACATCTGGGCCGAAACCTCGCCCGTGTATGCGCCGTGGTCGTGAGCGCTGACATCCTGGGCGCCCAGGGCGACGCCGTCTGTGTCATGGGTCAGCATTGTGAACGGAACGCACAGAACCACCGTGTTTTTCGTATCGACATCACGCAGTGCCGACGTCATGTTTTTCAGCGCGGCGGCGCTGCCGTTCATCTTCCAGTTTCCGGCAATAAATTTCATGTAAATTCCCCTTTTTTTCGTTGATTTGTCTTATCTCGTTTTGCTATGGTAGCGCAAAAGGGGATTAAATGCTAGAATATTTACGTAATGCGGCAGAGAAACCTGTTGCGAAGATTTTAATCGGAATTTTGGCCTTTTCTTTTGTCGGATGGGGTGTTGCAGAGTGGGTCTTTGGCGGCTCGATGGGTGACAACTCGCTGGTAAAGGTCGGCTCGGAAAAGATTACGCTGAACCAGTATAATCAGGCCCGCGCCCAGGAAATGGCAAAATTGACACGTGAGCAGCAGCGTGCGGTTTATACCGATGCGGCCAAAGGGGCGGAATTTTCAAACCAGATAATGGCGCGCCTGACGACGGAAACAATGGCGGAAAACCGTGCGGACGATTTGGGCTTTGTTGTGACGAACGCCCGTGTTGCGCGTGAAATCCGCGAATTTCCGGAATTTCAGATAAACGGCCAGTTCTCGTCATATCTGTTTGACAATATTTTGGCAAATTCCGGATACAGCGAGGCGGACTTTGCGCATTTCCTGCGCGCCCAGGTGTTGCGCTCTATGGTATTGGGCGGTCTGAACGTGCCGGTGCCGGTTTCCGATTTCGCGGTGACGGCGGCGTATAACGCCCGCTATGGCCAGCGCGAGATTGAATTCGCAACCGTTAAGTATTCCGATTTCACGGTGGGCACACCGACAGAAGAAAATCTGCGCGAATTTTATGCGGCCAATCCGCATGTGGTAGAGGAAACGCGCCAGGTGTCGTACGTTCTGATACCGGCGGAAATGGACAAGCCCGACAGCTATGACGCCGCGCTGGAACGTGCGCAACGCGTCGAGGATGAAATCATCGGTGGCGAAACGCTGGCGGCGGCTGCTGCGCACCATGGTGCGAAATACGTATCCCTGGGCGAATTTGCGCGCGATTCGCGTCCGGTTGACACCGTTTTGACAGACAGCATGGTTGCCAAGATTTTTGATATGGACGAGGGCGTGGAAAGCGAATTGACCGAAACCAAGAAAGGATTTGTCATTGCGCGCGTCGATAAGGTAACGCCGCGTCACAACGCCGAATTTGACAAGGTACGGGGCCGTCTGGGCGCCGACTGGAAAAAGGCGGAGCAGCGCAAGCAGGCGTATCTGAAGGCGAATGAAATGCTGACGTCGGTCAAGGCGGGCGATGCGCTGGCGGGGGCCAAGAATGTGACGGTATCGCGTACCGCCGGGGCGCCGTTAAAGGTTCTGGTTGCGGCGTTTGGTACAAATGTCGGCGACAATGGAATTATCGAAGATGACGATGCGTTCTATGTAATGCGCGTTCGCAATGAAATTGCGCCAAAGGCCGATGCGGCAAAGAAGGCGGCCCTGCGCAAAGAGCTCGAGACAATGTCCATGCGCACGGTTGCGGACGATTATAATTCGTTCCTGATACGCGAGTATCCGGTAAAGGTGAACAAAAAAGTCTATGACAAGGTGTTCGCACAATAAATGGAAATAAACCGCCGAACACATCGGCGGTTTATTGTTGCCGCATAACTACAATGAAACTGGAATCCGTCGGAATATTGATAGAGCAAAAACCGCTTAGCGAGCGCGATTCGCTGGCGCGCATATTCACGCGTGATTACGGTGTTATGACGGGCGTGATGCGCGGCGCGGTTGTGGCGAAAAAGAACAAGCCGTTAATAGGGCAGGTCGGGGCGGTGTCATGGAATGCGCGGCTGGATTCGCAGCTGGGCGTCTTTCACTGGGAGGCTACGCGCAACATGGCGGCGCATGTGATGGCGGATGCGCACCGTCTGGGCATGCTGACGGCGGCGTTTGCGCTGCTGGCGGCGCTGTTGCCGGAACGTGAAAAATATGACGCGCTGTATGATGAAACGATTGAGTTTCTGGCGCGGCTGCCCGTCGCGCCGCGCGCGGCGGACGCATATCTGTGGTGGGAGGAGAACCTGCTGCGTGATATCGGATATGCGCTGGATTTAAAGTCCTGTGCGGGATGCGGCGGGCACGACAATTTAAATTATTTATCGCCGCGCACATGCCGGGCGGTGTGCGACACTTGTGCGGCGCCGTATGTCGGGCGGCTGTATCGGTTGCCGATGACGCTGGATACGGGGCGGCGGTTGCTGGAACATATTTTTACCGCCCAGGGTGGCGTCATGCCGGCCGCCCGCCAAATTTTACGCGACAAATAATGTAAAATTTGAGTTTTTGGGCAACATTTATTCCTTGTATTTTTGATTCCGATTTGCTAGCTTTTGATTGTTCAACAGAAAAGGAGAAAAACTATGACTTGGACAATCTTGGTCTTGGTGTTGGCGATTGCTCTGTTCCTGTTTGGCGGTATGATGCTGAAACAGAACGGCAAAAATCCCAGCATGGGCGTTGCATTGGCAAAAAAATCAATCACATTGGTTGCCATTATCTTAATCGCAGGCAGTGTTTGCCGCCTGTTTGTTCCGTATTACCTGACATCGGTTAATCCGGCCATCCTGCAGGAAATGGTTTCCGGCATGCAGGAACAGCAGAATGCTGAAAAGAACAAGGCTGTACGCCAGTATGTTCGCAGCAAAATGGACGTTATGATTGCGGATGCTCCGATTTGGGGAAATGTTGACGCGAAAAAGACAATCTTCTTGTGGTCGGATTACTCTTGCCCGTACTGCCGCCGTGTTCATTCCGAACTGGCCCGCGTAATGGCAGACCGTGACGACGTTCGCGTTGTTCTGAAGAACTTCTCTATCCACGGCCCGCTGTCCGATGCGCCGGCAAAGGCTGTTATCGCGGCGAAACTGCAGAGCAATGAAAAAGCGGCCGCTTTGGACAAGTTGCTGATGAACCGTGAATATTACACTCAGGACGACATGAAAGACCAGTCCAAATTGGCGGACAAGGTTCATGCAAACGTTATGAAGCTGGCAAAAGAAGCCGGTCTGGACGTTGCACAGTTGGAAAAGGACATGAAGGGCGAAGTTGTCGCACGTGAATTGGAAAATGTACGTGACCTGGCCCAGCGTTTCGAAATCAGCGGCACACCGTACCTGATTATCGGCGAACAGGCTTTCCCGGGTGCGATTCCGTACAACCAGATTATCGATGCTTTGAAATAATTTAACGCATCTTATCTGTAATCCCCGACCAATCGGCCGGGGATTTTTTTGTTTTATATTTTCGGCGCTTGTGATAAAATATAATAATAAAAATATGTAGGACGGATAATTGCATATGAAAAAAAACTTGCTTGCGTTGTTTGTGTGCATGTTGGTGCCGGGGTTGGCGTTCGGATACGATTCGCCCAACGGCAAATGTTATGCGGAGCATGTGCCGGGTCAGACAACATATGATTTTGTCGTATATTTTGAAAACGACCGGCCGCGTACGGGCGAAAATGATTTGGCCGCGGTGACGGGCCTGGCCGACTGTGTGGGCGAATTAAAGACAAAATTAAATGAAATCGCGCTGGGCGACGATATGCGAATACTACTGTTGGCGACGACGGATAAAAAGGCCTCGCATCAGTATAACGACGCTTTGTCCGACCGGCGTCTGGCGATTGTAAAGGGATTGTTTGATTCAAAGTACGCGTCAAAGATTATAACGCACCGCGGGGGCGAGACGAACGACCATTATACAGGCACCGGCAACAATCGCAATCCGGCGGAACGCGCGGTTAAAATCTTAATCGCAAACCAGCAGCAGATTGAAACGTTAATCTCGTCGGCGGCCGAACACAAGACCAACGCGTCCGTTACGATTTATAAGGGCAATGCCGAAACATCGGCTCAGCGCATTCGCAATATTGTATCGAATCTGAACGGCATGACGCGTGATTTTGGGGCCAGTGTTTGGACAACCAAGGACGGCAACTTTAACACGTCGCGTCTGGTGTCGGATTCCTTGGCGGGCGTGGTGCTGGGGACGGCCGGCGGATTGATTACCAGCAATGTTATAAAAAAGAACCAGATAAAGGGCGGGTTCGAGGATATCAAGTGCACCGTCGGCGGCCAGGTTGTGGCGGAATTCGGTGATGACTTTATGGTTGGAATACAGTAATAAAAAAATCCCCAAACGGGGATTTTTTTATTTCATAGAATCGACCGGGATTATTCCGCCGCCGCTTCTGTTTCGGCGGCCGGGGCCGCGGCTTCTTCAGCCGGAGCTTCGACTTCCTCTTCTTCCGCCTCGACTTTCTTGGTGCCGAATGTTAACACCTTGCCGGCGACCAGGGCGTCAATTTCGTCCTGTGTCTGGGCGACAAATACCTTTACCGGGACAATAACATCCGGGTGCAGGGCAATCTTGGTGTCGAACGAGCCGATGGATTTAATCGGGCTGCCCAGCATGACCTGTGCAGAGGATACCGGAACATTCGCAACCTCGGTCAGCATGCGTGCGATATCGCGGGATGATACGGAACCATACAGCTGGCCTGTGTCGCCCGCCTGGCGAATCATATGCAGTTTCGCGTTCTTTACCGCGTCAACATAAGATTCAGCGGTCTTTTTCGCGGCGGCAAAACGTGCCTCCAGTTCGGCTTTTTTCGCTTCGAACAGGGCAACGTTTTCACGTGACCAGCGCAGTGCCTTGCCGTTCGGCAACAGGAAGTTGCGCGCGAAACCTGTCTTTACCTCAACCGTGTCGCCGATATTGCCCAGTTTTGTGATTTTTTCTGTCAAAATAACTTTCATTTTAATCTGTCCTTATTGTTAGCCTTTTTGGCCAGACAGTCATGGAACCTTGCGAGGCAAATCAACAATTTTTTGCAATTTTTGCAAAAAATTGGATTTTTATTCGCGCGGTTTCATTTTAATCTGTCCTTTATTTCAAGTTAGGGAATAATCCCAAATTTTATTAACCGATATTGTTACGAACGAACGGCATTAACCCCAAATGGCGTGCGCGTTTGATGGCGGTCGCCAATGCACGCTGGTCTTTCTGGGAAACGCCGCTGATGCGGGACGGGACGATTTTGCCGCGTTCCGTGATATAGTGCGACAGAGTCTTGATGTCTTTGTAATCAATAACCTTGCCCTTTAACGGGTTGGATTTTTTACGATAAATTGCTGCACGTACTGCCATTATTCTGCCTCTTCGTTATTCTTTTTCATCATGACCGACGGAGTGGTCGCCAATGCATCAACGCGTACGTTCAAGAAACGGATTACGTCTTCGTCAATACGGCTGCGGCGTTCCAGTTCGGTAATTTTATCACCCGCCAATTCAATGTTCAGCATCACATAGTGAGCCTTGCGGTTTTTACGAATAATGTACGCCAGATTTTTCAGGCCCCAGAATTCAGTCGATTTTACATCGCCGCCCAGTTCTTTGATAATTTCAGTGAATTTAGCCGCTTTTTCTTTAACCTGCGGTTCGGTCAGGTCCTGGCGGAAAACCAAGACGCTTTCGTAATAAGCCATTTTATTTTACTCTCTTTGTTATAAAGAGAAACATGAAGCATATAAGTCGTTTAACATCACGACGCACACATCGGCTCTTCGCTAATAACGCTCATCGCCGTGTGTTTATACGCTTTGTTTCCTTTGGTCTTATGCAGCCGATGACCCCATGCCATCAGCAGGAACGTGTCCAATTATGCCCAAATTTTTAATAAAATCAAGCTTTTTATTATATTGGCGCTCCGTTGTAAAAATCCCTATATAATCTTTATTGACTTGCATTTGCGAAATTTACTATGATTCGTACATAAGAGAGATTATATGACAAGTCGATTTCATAGAATTTTGAACAGAATGGCCCTGTTTACCGCATTGCTGGCGGTGGGGGTGATTTTGTGCTGGGGTCCGTTTATGAAAATCGCCACGTCAAACATATGGTTAAACGGGGTGATTATCGGCGCGACGCTGTTCGGGGTGGGGCTGTGCTTTGTGCATATGTTCCGCCTGTTGCCGGAATATCGCTGGGCGCGGGAATATTATCGCGGAAATAAGAACGCCGAATTGCCGCCGCGTCTGTTGCGGCCCGTGGCAATGATTTTGCGCAACGGCGGGCGCGTGCCGGTTGCCACCATGGGGACAATGCTGGATATGATTTTGATGCGGATGGAGGATTCACGCGAATCGGTGCGCTATATCACAAATACTTTGGTGTTCCTGGGGCTGTTGGGGACGTTCTGGGGCTTGATTATGACCGTCGGCGGTTTTGCGGAGTTAATCGGTGGCTTAAATTTTGAGGACGAGGCGGTTTTAAACGCGATGCAGGCGGGCCTGGCACAGCCGTTGGCCGGAATGTCGACCGCGTTTACCAGTTCGTTGATGGGGCTGGCGGGCAGCTTGACCGTCGGATTCCTGGCATTGCAGTTACAGATGGCCCAGAACACGATATTTAACGAGCTGGAAGATTATCTGGCGTCGCGGGCGCGCGTGCCGGCGGCGGACGATTTGAATTGAACAATACGAATGGGGGGAGAAAAATGCTGAACATTCGCTTTCGTGACAGAACAAATACATGGCCGGGGTTTGTCGATTTGTTTTCCAACCTGGTTATCATATTGATTTTTCTGTTGATTGTATTTGTATTTTTGTGGACCACGACCAGTGTATTCAACAAGCGCAGCGGCGTTAAAACCGTTGCGGAATTAAAGCAGGCCAATGCGGAGCAGCTGGAGCGTATTCAGCAGATGACCGCGGACGAGCAGGAGGCGAAACGCCTGTTGATACTGGCGCGTGCGGAATTGGAAAATCTGGAAAACAGCAACGCGGAACTGAACGATGAATTAAATCAGATGGACATGAGCGTCGAAGATTTGGTTACCGCATATGAAAACAAGGTCTCGGAATTGCAGACCCAGGGTCGCGACATGCAGGCCATGGTGGACAGTTTGACGGCCCAGTTGAATCAGGCGACGCTGGACAAAGAGGCGGCGGCGAAACTGGAACAGGAACGCAAGGAGTTGCAGGAACAGATGCAGGCCCAGCGGGCGGAGCTGTCGGCACAGTTGGCCGAACTGCAGGCGGCGCTGGACGCGGCCGAGGAAAAAGCCCGCGACCAGGAAATTCAGTATGTTGAAATGTCGTCGCGTTTAAACAAGGCACTGGCGGACAAGGTTGCGGAATTAAACAGCATGAAGGCGTACCAGTCTGAATTTTACAAGGCGATAAAAATCGCGCTGGGCGACCGCACGACGGTTCAGCCCGACGGCGACCGCTTTATTGTATCCAGTGACATTTTGTTCGGCAGCGGTTCATACACCCTGTCGCCTGAGGGGAAAAATCAGCTGCGCTTAATTGCGAATGTGATAAAGGATTTGGAAAGCAAGATTCCGTCCGACGTGAACTGGATTATACGTGTTGACGGGCATACGGATAAAAAGCCGGTTGTGCCGGGCACGCGCGGATACAGCAATAATATGCAGCTGTCGCTGCGCCGTGCGACGGCGGTGGCGGATGCGCTGGCGTCATACGGGGTGTCGCGCCGTCGCCTGGTCCCCAGTGGTTTTGGCGATATGCAGCCGGCCGAACTGGGGAACAGCCCGGAGGCTTTGCAGAAAAACCGCCGTATAGAGCTGCAATTAACAAATCGCTAAATAAAAAATCCCCGCGTTTGCGGGGATTATTTTCCCCATTCGTGGCCGATTACATATTCCGCACGCAACGGCACAGACAGCTGCGCCACATTTTCCATTTCGTACTGAATCTTTTTTGCGAATTCTTCGGCCACGATTTCGTCGCATTCGAATATCATTTCGTCGTGGACCTGCATAATCATGCGAATTTTGTCGGCGTTGGGGCGCATTAGTCTTTCATCAATCAAAACCATTGCGCGCCGCATTAAATCCGCCTCGAATCCCTGTATCGGGGCGTTGACCGCCGCACGCATGGCGTATGCGCGCATGCGGGGATTTTTTGCCTCCGGTAATTCTATGCGCCGACCCCACGGGGTGGTGACGTATGCATGCTCGGTCGCGAACGCCTTTATTTTATCGATATATTCCTTTATTTCCGGCAGACCCGCCATATATGAGTTTATAATGTCGGCCGCGACGCCGCGCGACACCCCCAATTGCGCGGACAGACCGAACGACGATATGCCGTAAATAATTGAAAAGTTTACCGTTTTGGCCGCGCGCCGCAGGTCTTTTGGAACCGGCTGGTCCGCGGGAATGCCGAAAATTGTGCGGGCCGTCTGTTCGTGAATGTCGGCGCCGGAATGAAATGTCTCCTTAAATGTTTTTACATTCGCCACATCGGCCAGCAGGCGCAGCTGAATCTGGGAATAGTCCGCCGATATCAGCACGCGGCCATTTGGCGCGACAAAGCATTTTCTTATCTCTTCGCCCAATGCGGTTTTAATCGGTATGTTCTGCAGGTTCGGGTCGCGTGACGACAGGCGGCCGGTATTGGTGCTGGTCTGCAGATAGGTCGTATGGATGCGCCCGTCGGCGGCAATTTGCCGCGGCAAGGCGTCCGCGTATGTTCCCGCCAGCTTTGCGATTGAACGCCATTGCAGTATCTTGTCTATAATTGGGTGCGCATCAATCAAATCATTCAATGTGTCGGCGTCCGTGCTGCGCTTTTTATTCGCGGGCAGGGCCAGTTCGTCGAACAATACAACCCCCAACTGCTTCGGACTGGCGATATTAAACTCGTGTCCGGCCAGATCCCATATCTCGCGTTCCAGTGCGGACAGCTGCTGATGAAAAACGCCGGATAGCTGGTTTAGCTGGGCCCGGTTTACCAATACGCCCGCGCGTTCCATCTCCAGCAATATCGGCATCAGTGGCAGGTCGCATTCATAATAGAGTTTTTTCAATTTCGGGCGCGCCTCCAGTTCGGGCCGCATTTTTTCATATAATGCGTAGCATACTGTTGCGTCTTCGGCGGCGTACGGCGCCGCCGCCGCGATTTCCAGCATGTCAAAGCGCCGGTCGGCATCGCGCACGTTTTTCGGAAACAGTGATGCAAACGAAATATTTTCATGCCCCAGGTATCGCATCGCCAATTCGTCCAGGCCGTGCATATGCGCCGCGCCATGCAGTGCGTACGACATCAGCATCGTGTCGTCAATCGGGGCGATTTCGGATATGTTCCATCCCTCGTTTGCCAGTATATGCAAATCAAATTTCAGATTGTGGCCAATTTTTACAATGTCCGGATTTGTAAATACGGGCCACAGTATTTCGCGCACGATCTCCGGTGTTAGTTGGTCCGGGGCCAGCGTGTCGCCCGCAAACAAATCGGCCGCGGCGGTGCGGTGGCGCAGTGGCACATACGCCCCGTGCGTGCCGTCGGCGGCCAGCGACAGGCCGACCAGTTTTGATTCCGTATGTATCAGGCCCGTTGTTTCCGTATCGAATGCGATAACGGATTTTACCCGCGCCAAAAATTCACGAAGCTGCACCGGTGTCGTAATAACGGTATGCGTCATGGGGGCGATTTGGGCCTTTGGCTCGGGTGTGGGGGCGGCGGGCGGTAAATCCACCGGGCATTCGGAGCCCGGATATTCCGGTACGTTCGGTTGCGCCGCCGGGTTGTATTTTTCCAGCGGGAACAGTTTTTCTATTTTTGCCGCCAGTGAATTGCTCTCCAGCTTTGTGCGTACAAAATCCAGCGCCGCCGGCGTGTTGAACACGAACGGCGTGATGACCAATCCCGATAAATCAACGTCGTCTTTTAATGTCACCAGACGGCGGGAAATGTATGCCAGTTCCCGATTGTCGCGCAACAGATTGCGCGTGCGCTCGCTTTTTATTTCGTCCAGATGGTCGTATAGTGCGTCCAGACTGCCGAACTGGCCGATTAACTCGGCCGCTTTTTTCGGGCCGATTCCCGGCACGCCCGGCACGTTGTCGGACGAATCGCCCATTAAACTTTGCACATCGACCACCCGGTCCGGGCCGACGCCGAATTTTTCATAAACCTGTGGCTCGCGTATGTCGCGGCCCTTCATGCCGTCGTATAAATAGACACAGTCGGATACCAGCTGCATCAAATCCTTGTCGCTGGTAATGACGCGGGTGGCGTCGTGAGAGCGGCAGTTTTCACGTGCCAGGGTCGCGATTACATCGTCGGCCTCAACCCCCGGAATGCACAGGACCGGCATGCCCAGGGCCGCCATTCCCGCGCGAATCATTGCGCCCTGGGTAATCAAATCGGCGGGTGTTTCGCTGCGGTTTGCCTTGTACGCCGGATATATATCCTGACGGAATGTGATGCGCGACGCATCAAATATGCACACGAACGCATCGTCCGGTTTTGCTGCGGCCAAAATCGGCAGAATCATGTTCATAAATCCGTACACTGCGCCGGTGGGCGTGCCGTCGGACCGCGTGAGGCGGCTGTGCACGCCGTAGTATGCGCGAAAAAGTAAAGAGTTTCCGTCAATCAGTGTCAGCATTTTTGTTCCCGGGAATTTATCGGGGGGCGGCGCCCCCCGAATTGTCGATTAGAATATATAGCGCAGTTTTGCACGAATGTCGTAATGCAGCAGGTCTGCGTCTTCGCCCGCCGCGCTGAATACGTCTGGGGCATAGAACGCGCGCGCCTCGGCGTCGATTTTGAACGGCAGAACCGGCAAATCAAACGTCAGCCCCAGCATTCCCTGGTATGCGACGGTTGAGTCAATGGACGGCCCGTTGTCGACATCGCCGTCAACAATCGCGCCGACGCCCGCACCGATATACGGATTTACAATCAGCATCGGCATCTTTAAATACACGTTGCCCATGGCGGTGTGCGCGGTGATGTCTTTGTCGTTCAGATAGTTGTATTCCCCCTCTATCCGCACGAACGGGATATCCAGACCGATTACGGCGCCATAAGACTGGGCCATGTCAGTGTGCGAGTCGCCGTCAATAAACGTTGTTGCGCCGCCCAGACCGACGGTCGCACCGATATACGGGTCGAACAACAGGTTCGCACGTGCGTCCGCCGCGGCGAACATTACCGCCGCCGCTGTTAAAAAGACCGCAGAATTTAATTTCATATTTATCTCCTTTCTATGATATTATAATAAAAAAAAGAGACGGATATATGCAAGAAAATAAACCTGTTTTGGTTGTGGGGCTGGGCAATCCTGGGACGGAATATGCGCGCACGCGTCATAATGTCGGATTTATGGCGGTAACGCGTCTGGCCGGGGCGGATGCGCCGTGGAGACTTGAGAAAAACGCCCGAACCGCCGCGGTAAATATTGACGGGCGCCGCGTTATATTTGCTATGCCCCAGACATATATGAATCTGTCGGGGGACGCGGTCCGGCCATTGATGGCGTTTTATAAAATTCCGCTGGAAAATCTGGTGGTTATTCATGACGATTTGGATTTGCCGGTCGGTAAAATGCGTGAAAAGACAGGCGGGGGCAGTGCGGGCCACAACGGCATAAAATCAATAGACGCCGCGGTCGGCAACGAATACCGCCGCATTCGCATCGGCATCGGACACCCGCGTGATTTGGGATTGCCGATGTCGCCGGCGGATTGGGTGCTGGGGAAATTTACAGACGACCAGATGACGGAAATTTTACGCGCGATTGACGGGATACGGTTATTTTAATTTGCCGGGAAGTTTGAGGTGGTAGCGCCGGTGGCACTGACGCCGTTCGGTATTTGGAAACAGCCTTTATTATCACAAAATTGTGTGCCTGTTGTGATATAGCAATCACTTATTTTTTGTGAACCTGATTTAGAAGTAGAGCCTATTGGACAGCGCTCCTCTTTACCATCTGTGCAATAATATCCTGCATTACAGCTTTTCCATGATGCTTGTAGCTTTATAACAGGTGTCGTGGTTGTATTTGTTTGCGCCGGTTCGGGAATTGTATCATCCTTATTTATTGAACCATTGCAACCAGATATGCATTTCCATTTATCAAAAGCCTGACCCGCGGGTGCTTTATTCCTGTCTGGCTCTATTGCTGTGCATGCTTCGCCTAAGTAGCAATGTCGCCTGGCAGCGGCCGTGTCTGTGGAATAATAATAATCCACATAATAAGGGTTTCGCTGCCAATGGGCGTAAAGAGTTGTTTCTGTATCAGTAAACGTACAAGCCGTAGTGGATGGGCTTAATTTTCCATCTGCGGTGAATCTTTGTGTGCCATTAGTTTTATCTGTATAGTATCCATAAAAGGTTTGCCCCCACCATAACGTCGGAGTTATGTTGGGCTGTTCGCGCCATGGGCCAGTTGTTCTGTCTGCAAATCCTTCGTTACATTTAGCGTAAATTTGTTTGTCTATATCAAAAACACCTTGGTTTTTTTCCAGTTTTATCAAAACAGCTTTATATGTACATGTGTTATTTGATGCGGGCCAATTTCCCGTGCCATTAAATGTGATTGTGGTGCTGGAAGACGTTTGATTGGTTTGGCAAGCAGTACAGGCGTGGCCATTCCAATAAGAATCGGCAGAGCAGGTTAGGGTCCAAGGGCAGGTTCTTGGGGCATTTCCTGGGCCTGTCCAATTTGCACCATCTGGTTTATTGCAGTCTTGGCACTTATTACTGTTTGCTGGACTGTATTGTCCATTATCACATTTCTGACATGTGCCGGATTTATAAACACAGCCGGCCACGGCATTGCAGGTTGCTTCTGTCATGTCGGCGCCCGAAGGGCAGTCAAAAGCAATGGCTGTGCCATTAACAAAAAGTGCAATTAATATACCAAATATAAATTTTTTCATTCTCTTTTTATATGCTAAAAAAATGTACAAGTTAAAGCAATAAAAAAATCCGGTATAAAACCGGATCTTTTATTTCTGGTTCTGCAGATATTTGTTAATTGTCCAGCCTTGCTGAACATACCACAGACTGTCAGATGGTACCCGGGATGCTGCACCAGGTGTAAAATGAAAGTCGCCGCGTCCGCGCATTTTAGGCGACATTTCCATA
Source organism: uncultured Alphaproteobacteria bacterium (assembly GCA_947646585.1). Taxonomy (GTDB): domain Bacteria; phylum Pseudomonadota; class Alphaproteobacteria; order Rs-D84; family Rs-D84; genus Enterousia. The sequence goes on from CANSHD010000002.1 coordinate 47,602, forward strand.
CGGGGCTGCAAGAAATTATCGCGTGTCTGACTGATATTGTCGGGGGTATAGTTATTCCAATCGCCTTCTACTACCAAATATATATAACGTACAGCTGGGTCGTTGATATATCCCCATAAAATTGGAAATGTCAGTCTTTGGTCGGCGGTCCATTTTGTAAAAGGTAATTCCACGTCGTGCTGTGGTACCTCAGGTTCGTCGTCTTTGCCGCATGAAGCCATCAGGCCTGCACCGGCAATTGCCAATACCGGCAGGGCTTTTTTTATGTTGTATTTCATTTTTTCTGTAAAGCGCATTTGTCGCTCCTTTGTTTTTTGTGGCGATGCGAGAGCGGACATTTTTCCTGACATATAAACGAAAAAATCCGGCAAAAGGCCGGATTTTCCCCATCAGAATCTGTTCGCACCGAATTCGCCCCGGTGCATGTTCGGGCCCTGTGCGGCGCATGCGGCCCATGCATTCCCAATCGCACCGGGTGCGTGTGACCCGACGGCGGAATCAAAAATGTATGGAGCATAAGTATGCAACACATAACCCTTTGGTTTATGGTAATTATTTACCTGCTAGGAATTGTATCGCACAATGTGGCGATTTGTCAAGCGGATAAAGTTCCTATTGGCCGATTGGCGTGCCGTCCAAATTTATCATCCACTGTGCCGGTTGTTCCGGTGTGCATTTGTTGCTGCCGGACGTCCATTCATTGTTGTCTTTATCATAGGTGCAAATCTTGTTGGCGCTGTCGATATACGACATGTATGAGGTGGCCACGTCATGCGGATCGATATGGGTGCCGTCGCCGTCAACAAATACGAATTGGCCGTCACAATGTATTTCCGTACCTTGCGGGTGTGTGGTATCGGCTTTTTCGCCCTTGGGGTCCTGTGCCGATATGCATACCAGATTCATCGTTTTGCCGTTAACTTTCACACTGCCGACAACATTATGTACATTATTGGATGTATTGTTACATATGTTCAGAGCACCATTTTGTTTCGTGCCGTATGTTGGTGTGTTATTCTGGGTTTTCCATGTGCCGATACAACAGTTTTTGTTGCCTAAGCTTACATTGCCCTTGGTGCCTTCTGTGTTTTGCTGGCCGGTTCTGCAACAATTACCTTTTCCGCCAGATTCTGTCGGATAGAAGCGTTCGTATGGCGGTTTGGGACAATAATATCCTGCGCTGGCATAATCTTCGTCGGATACGCATATGATGTTGCCAAGACCGTCCGTATTTGTGTGATATCCACTGGGGCATGATGTGTCGCGACAGCTGTCATCGGCCTCGGATGTATTCGTGTTCTGGGCAAACCATGACAACAGTGTTGTGATATTTGCGGACTGAGGTATCAAGATTTTGTTATGCGAACCGGCCAGTTCAATATTTGCCGCCGGGGCCGCTTCACAGTTGCCCCAGATCTTTTCCGCCAGACGGCAAACCCGGCATTCCATGCTGGTGGCGGTGGTGCATGCCGTCAGTTTTTCCCCGGATACCGTACAGCCGCATTCATTTGTGCACAGGTCGTATATGCAATTTGTAGTACCGTCGGTCTGATAACAGTGACTTGCATCGTTTTCATTGTTTGTGAACAGGACAATGCCAAAATCAAAATCCTTGCCATATAATTCTTTGTAGAATGTGCCGCCGTTATCGGACGTGTCGGTTTCAATTTGTTCAAAGATGCGTTTGATGGCGTCCTCGCCGGCCTCGCGAACGCATTCTTTAACCTCGGGCCAGCAGGAAGTGCGGTTGATAATCGACTTGCGGTTGATGGAATTTTGCGTACTTTCGCACATGCCAAAGTTTCCGGATATGGACTTGCAGGACTGAATGATGCAGGCGCGTCCAACCTCGCGGCAGGTTTGCATGATGGTTTCATATGTTTTGTCGGTTGCGATTTCCGTCATGCCGCCAACCCAATCCTGGTCGCCGCCAACTGTTTCCAGCAATGCCGTGCAGGCCACTTTTACACTGTTGCACATGTCGTTTACCGTTTTGTCCGCCTTGACCCCGAATGTTGACAGGGCGCGCGCATCAAAGTCGGATATCGATTTTGCGGTGTCGGCCAGGCACTGGGCGGTCAAAGTGGTACAGCTTTGGCGAACTTCTTCCAGTTTGCTTTCCTGGGCCAGCTTAATCTGGGACAGGGCGTCTTCTATAAATTCATCCCATACGTAATCCGAAATGTCCTGGCAGTTTTCCATTGCCGGTTCCAGATATTTTTTCTTGGAGTTAAGATATGAGACGAAACGGTCGTTGCCGGGCGCGCCGGTCCATGTCTGGCCCCCCTCTGGTCGCGTGATAAGCTGTGCCAGGTTGGCCAGATTTGTGGTCAGGAACGCCTGGCCGGTGGACGGGTCGATATATTGGCCCGACATATCCAGGCATTTGTCCAGGTCCGTGCCGCATACGGACGTGTCATACAGCTGGTCCAGCATTTTTTTCTTGCACGTCAATATGTCGTCGGAATTACGTTTCTGATATATGTCCAGTCGAGATATGTCAAGCAGGGCGCTGCCTTCGCGGATTTTTTCGCGGGCCTGGTCCGTTTGTGTCTCGTATGTTTTTGCGATGGTGTTGCAATCCTGTTCGATTGCCATCTGGTATCCGCTTTCGGCCAAGGACAAGGATTCCTCGTCACATACCTCGGCCGCCATTTCGCGGCATACCGGCAGGGCGGCGTTATACAACTCAACCCCTTCCTTGGTGGTTGTTGACGCGCCCATTAACGAATCCACGTTGTCGAATGCGGCGTCCGTATTCAGTGACAGTGATATCGCCGACAAATTCTGGCTGAAAGAGTCGTCGCCGCCGCTGTTTAGCTTTTTGGATATTTCGTCCAGTATCTTTTTTGATGCGGACGTATCTTTTTGATTAAAGGCCAGCTCACCCTCGGTCGCGGTGAACAGAGCCTCGGCATCCTCCTTGTCCATGTTGACGGTCAGCAGACGCTGGTTAAAATCCAGCAATTTTTCGTCAACATTTGCCAGCTGTTTTTTCACCCGGTCAAATTCATGCAGACGCGTAGAACACGCACAGCGTTTCAGCTGGGCGTCTTTGTTGGCGCAGAATTCGTCCATGCATTCATAATACACCTGGCGGCAGGTTTTATAATCGCGGCCCATAATCGCGTCGCGCAGTTCCGTGTTTACCGCCGTGCGGGCCGTCGTTGTGGTTGCCGCGGCGCGTGCGCGCGACGGAATTGCGGTGCGCGCCGGCACCGCCGTGCGGGTTGACGTCGATGATGCGGTTGTCCGCGTGGGCATGGCGGTTCGCGCAACCGTTGATGTGGCGGTGCGTGCGGTTGTGGCCGCGGGGCGCGACTGAACGATTGCGCCCTGGGTTCCGCGCGGGGACACGGATGTCCGTGCGGCGGACGTATTGTCGGTTGCAGTGCGCGCGGCGGTGGCGCGTCCCGTGACGGTGTTCGATTTTACAGCGGATGTCGTACGCGTGGCCGGGCCGGATGTGCGCGCGGTGTCGGACGATGCGCTTTTCCCGCGGGCGGCGGTTGCGGCGCCGGCCGTTACCGTGGCCGACGTGCGACGTGTGGCGGCGCGCGCCGCAGAGGCGTCGTCATCAGCCATGGCGCCATGAAACGCAAGGCATCCAAGGCATGCGGCAAAAAATAGATAACGTCCTTTCATTCTTTATATATAAGTGTAGCAAAATTATGAAAAGGCGGGCAAGGATAAAATAGGGCAAAGTTTAAAAACTTCAGTGGTGCGGCCAGGGGGACTTGAACCCCCAAGGATTGCTCCACAGCATCCTTAGTGCTGCGCGTCTACCAGTTTCGCCATGGCCGCGAAACATATGGTTTCGCGGCCATGGCGGCATTTCGCTTCGCTGCATAGTCGCCATGAGCATTACAAAACCAAAAAATTGCGTTTTTATTTTTACTCTTTTTATGGTAAAATGTCCATTGAAATTTAAAACAAGGTACAAATAAATGAATAAATTACCAAAATTTTTGATTGGCTGTTCTATTTTTGCACTGATGCCGGCGGTTGCCGGTGCGGCCGGAACGTATTACACCGGTAATTATCAGTCACCTCAGCAGCAGCGTTATTCAAATCAGTCCTATGCGGCCCAGCGTGGCGGAACATATACGCAAAACGGCGTTACGTACAACCGCGTGCCCCAGGGGGGATACAGCAATGCGTCGTATGCATCGACCCGTCCGGGCGTCGCACCGCGCGCAAACAGTGCGTCCCAGCAAAAGGCCCAGAACACAACCGCGCGTAATTCTTCAAAGGTTGGCAACGGGTTTACGGTTGGCGGCGGCCTGTCACACGAGGCGGCAATGTGGAAGTTTGAGATGAAAGATTCCGGCAGTATTCTGCGCTATGACGACGTGTCGTGGAATGTACTGGATTTGCATGGTGCATACGCCTTTGATGTCGGCAGCATGACATTGAAAGTCGATGCCGGATTCAAATACGGCATGCAGGGCGGCGAGTCCAGCATGACCGACGACGATATTACAAACGGCGGATATTTCGTGACCCAGTGGGTTGAGACTGATTCCGCCGGAAACATCACAAAAGTCATCGGTGACCAGATGGGGCACGCGCTATCAATCGGTACCAGCGATGGCGGCAAGATGTACGGGTTTAACGTTGGATTCGGCCTGGTTGACGCGTTTTCTTTGGGTAAAGTGAAATTCACGCCGTCGGTCGGTTACCGTTATTTGAAGTATGAGCTGGAAACGAAAAAGAATTACGGTCTGGCGGTCGACACCAGCTATTGCGTTCAGGTAAAAGATTTGGTGACGGGTACGTCCAGTGATGAAATTCAGTGCGACCCGATTGTGATATTTGTCGACGATGCGGGGAACCAGTCCGTTATTTGGGGCCCGAATGAATCCGGCAAGTATCCGATTCCGTCGGGCAGCGCCAGCTATGACACCGCGGGCACATACGCCTATCATCAGCCGGGCACCAGCCATTCGTACGAGGTTGAATGGTCCGGTCCGTATGTCGCGATGGATATGGAATATGACATAAATCAGAACAACACGGTCAGCGGCCGCGTGGAGCTTGGTTTCCCGGGCTATACATCCACCGGCGACCAGCCGTATCGTTTCGACTGGGCGCATCCGAAAAGTGTAGAGGACAAGGCGGACATGTTCTCGGCCATGCATTTGGGGCTGGGTGCGAACTGGACGACGGCGCTGACGGACATGCTGTCATTGTCATTGGGCGTAACGTATGACTATTACACGGTCAGCGACGCGGACGCGACAACATATCTGAATGAAAATTATTATATGACGACGTTCAACAATTATCTGAAGGGCGGCGAAATCAACGGCGTGTACTGGGGGCCGGGTTACGCCAGCGAGGAAGAGTTGATAAAGAACAACCAGGTCGCGGCGAACATAGACCAGTTGCGCAAGGAATGCCCGGGCTGGCAGTGCAAGGCCGGCGGCGAAATAGAGTCGTTCTATAAGGCGCTGGGCGTGCGTTTGGGACTGGTTGCAAAGTTCTAAAAGAAGTGGCGGTTATGTTAAAACGTGCGATAATAGTATCTGTTATGTCTGTTCTGGGGTTGGGTGGCGCATATGCCGCGCCCCAGATTTTGACCGGCACCGCCGCCGTGAATGTCACGCGCGACACGGCCGCGGCGGCCAAGAACGCTGCGTTTGACAATGCGCGCCGCCAGATTATTACGTCGGCACTGGCGCCGTATGCGGATGGCGCGGCACTGGGCGCGGTGATAAAGGACGCGCCGGCGTCGTCTTTGACGAATTTGGTTGCATCGTCCAGTATTGATGGCGAACAGCAGTCCGCCACGACATATTCTGCGAATATAACAATGACGCTGGACGGGGGGGCGGTTCGCCGCTGGCTGGCGGAAAATAATATCAACAGCTGGCTGCCGGATAATAATGCCGGGGACCAGACGGTTGTTTTAGTAACATTGCGCGACCGAGTGGGCGACTGGCTACAGCTGAATCAAATCGCGCGTGGCGAGAATATTGAATTAAACACACGCAATATTTCCGGGAACCAGATAACGGTTTCCATTCCGGAATCAGGGCGCCGCATGTTTGTTGCGGCGGCGCGCAGTGCCGGCTGGCAGACCAGTGACGATGGTGGCGCGTTGCGCATGTGGAAATAAGCGCGCGGGCGGACAAAAATCTTGACAACTTGTTGGCTTTTATATACCGTTGGCGTCGGTGGATACCGAGGGGAAAAATGAAGGCAAAATTTCTGTTATTTGCAATATTGTTAGGGATGCCGTTGGCTGCGCGTGCGGATAACCCGGACGAGATTGAATTATTTTTAAATATTCGCCGCATCGGCCTGGAAATGTCGAAAACACAGGTACGTCATGCCGCAGAATATCAGGATTCCCCGATACAGGCGTTAAAGGCCGACAGCCAGGATTTTATCAAAGGCGTGTTGGATACGGCGCTGGAATATAAACGCAATAAATTCAAATGGGACAACAGCCTGTTTATGGAATACGGCAAGACGACGTTAAAGCCGTATGACGAGCCCAAGACCACCAACGAAAACGCGGACAAGATTTTGCTGTCCAGTGATATGTCATGGGCGTGCTGGAAATGGGGCCAGTTTAGCTTTGGTCCGACCGTTCGCGGCGCGTATGAAACGGAATTCGTTGCCAGTGGCGACGCCCCGCGCCAGAATCTGGTGCGTATGAACGCCGGTATGTCGCTGTTCGACCATCCGATTATAAAAAGTCTGTATTTGACAGGCGTGTATGAATACGATTTTACGTATTCCCATGACAAGACCAGCAAGACCGCGGCCGAAGCCGGTTGGCGTCTGGAATATAAACTGCGCGAGGGGGTAAAGTTCCACACCAACGGATATTATCGTGAATATTTGTCTTATTCCGATTATGTTGCGACGGACCTGGACCGTGATTTCAGCGCGGTTGTCCGCATGGACACAAACCTGTGGGGAAATTTCACATTGGGGCCGTATGTTCAGTATCGTCGTGCCAAGGCGCGCGGTGCCGACGAATACGGCAGCAATTTTATCATGGGCATATCGTTTAACTATATCAATCGTTTCGGTTTGATTGATGTCGTGAACGACGACAAAGAATAACAATTCCAATTTTTTGATGGCGAACCGTCGCGGCAATGTGGCCCGGCATATCGGGCCAGAGCCGGGGATAGCCGCGCCGGGCCATGTTGAAAAACGTTTGAAAAGGGCCGGGTCCGAAGGCCCCCGTTTCTTTGATTGGAGATGAGAAGACGGAGAAAAAACCGGACCCGGCAAAACCGCAAATAAATGTCGTGACACATGCAGACTATGAAAGACATAAAAAGCGGTTGGAGGTTCTAAACTATATCAATGAAATAGGGAGCTTATTCAATATATTCGCTACCCCTCCAACCCCGAAAAGAGTCGGACTTTTTAACGTGCCCCGGCACGCATTGATAAGAGGTTTAGATTCCTCACACTAATTTTGTTAGTGCAAAAGAATAATATCATATATTGGAATATGGCGCAACAAAAAAATAAATGCAAAAAACACTCACTATGAAATAGGCGGGATTGGAGTATCTAAACTATACCAATGATATAGAGCGGCTTATTTGAATCAATGATTCTTATTCGCCTGCGCTCCAATCCCATAACATAGAGCTATGTTCATGCTTTTGCATGCATTGGTAAAGGGGTTTAGATTCCCCATACCGACAACACGTCGGTACGTAGGTAATTATACATAAGATAATGCTGGATTTCAATATATTTTACTGGATTGCCGCGGTCGCTACCGCTCCCTCGCAATGACAATGTAGATAATCCTGGGCCGTTCATCCCTATTGTCATTGCGAGCGAATGCGAAGCAATCCAGTAAATGATGAACTCTGCCGCATTATTTCTGGATTGCCACGTCGGCGCAGGCGCGCCTCCTCGCAATGACAGTGTAGATAATCTTGGGCCGTTCATCACTATTGTCATTGCGAGGGAGTGAAACGACCGCGGCAATCCAGAATAAAGTGGCGGTCCAGTTTTTATCGCATCCAAAATTCACTGAATGTGGACAGGTCTTGCCAATCGGTATTTATAGATTCTATCAGTGCGATTATCTTTTTACGGGAACCGGATTTCAGTTTTTTCTCGCGTTCGATTGCGTCATTTACATATTCCCAGTCCTCGTAATAGCCCAGCTTGTCACAATTATATTTTGCGGTAAATGAATCCGGAAATATTTTATTTTTATGTTCTTGGACGCGTCGGACGATATCATTGGTGACTCCAACGTACAATGTTCCGTTTCGTTTGTTGAACATAATATAGACGTAATATGTAAATTTAGACATTTTAATTGCCGGGATTATAAAAACACCCGGCGGGCCGGGTGGGAATTTATGATTCTTCTTCGATTTCTTCGTCTTCGTCGCCGTCAACCGCGTTTAAATCAATTTCTTTTGGTATGCCCAAAATATCCTCGATTTTATCCGACGCCTCGTCCAAATCTATTTTGTGCAGGACCGCGAATTCCTGGGCCATGCGTTCCAATGCGCGCAAGTACAGCTGGCGCGCGGAAAATGTCATGGTGTCGGCCGCGCTGCGACGCTGCAGGTCGCGTACAACCTCAGCCAGTTTCATCGGGTCGCCCGAATTGATATTCTCTTCGTACTGGGCGGCGCGGCGTGCCCAAATCATGCGCTTTGCGCCGGCCTTGCCCTTGGCAGAGGCGATTGCCTCGTCCATCTTTTTGGCCGTGGTTAACGGCCGCAGGCCCGATATTTCCGCACGTTCCACCGGTACGCGCAATGTCATATGATTGCGTTCAAAATCAATGACCAGCATCTTTATCTTCTGGTCGCCAATCGTTTGTTCCTCTACCCGCAGCAGTTTGCCCACGCCCTGGGTCGGATATACTACATATTGTCCGGTTTTAAAGTCTAATTTCTTGCTTGCCATGTGGCCGTACCCTTTTACGTTGCCATTCTCTCTGACATAGTGTTTATTATATCACAAAATCCGCAAAAAACAAATCCGTGCATAAAAAAATTAAGAAAGCGCCCGTTCGGGCGCTGATCCTTTATGGCAGACGTCTGCGAATCGCCCCGGTTCGACGTACAGATGATGCGCGCGTGCCGACATCGGTGCCACTGCTGGTGGCGCAATGCCATTCGCCGTTCATCAGCACGGCCGTCTGGCCGTTCGGACAGTTGGGCTTTTCCAGGCGCCATGCAAAACAGCTGCCCTTTTGATAAGACTGATACGTGGCGTTGTCGCCGCCGCCGCGCGTATATGCGCCGTATTCCGGATTCCATATGCCGGCCGGTTCACCGCCGCACCATTTGCGGTCGCCAAAGCATTCAACGCAGTTTCCGTTTGCATCGCACAGTTCCGTCGGCGCCGTTGTTGATTTATATCCACTGGCCGCCTTGGTGCCGGTGCCCATGCTTTTGCCGTTTTCCAAATCCATACACCACAGTTTTTGACATTCGGCCGCGTTCATACCGTCTATTTTATTATGAGATGTCAAAATATATCCCGGCCCGCATGATGTGAACGCCGCGTTCGCGCCGCCCGCCGCCAAGACAAATGTTGAAATTGCGAAAATTATTTTTTTCATGTTTGGTATCCGTGTTAGATACATTTTACACTTTTTGGGGCCTAATCGCAAACATAAATTACTGGCCCAGGCCCGCCGGTGTAAATCGGCCGATGTTATTAAACAGCTCCTGCAGGGCGTTTAACTCAATCGCGGCCGGAATTTCCGTTTCGCCGTCGGCGATTTTTACGTCCGGCAAATCGTCATCGCGCAGAACATGTATCTTTTTTACGTTCGCGCCCGACACCGTCGCCAACAGCACCGTGCGGTTGTCAAACGTATGGGGCAGGGGGCCGCGATAATTTTCGTCCGCGCCGTAATAAATCCAGATTTCGTCGCCGTATTGGGTCTTTACCTGAGGCATGCCGATTTTGTCGGTCAAATCGCGCGTGGTTTTAATCGTTGCAACCTGGGCGTCCAGGTCGGACGGAAATACGTATCCGCGATGCTTGGTCTGAAAAGTACAGGCGGCCAGTATGGTGATAAATGATAATAATAAAATTTTTCTCATGCCGATAATTTACAACAAAACGCGCGTGCGGTGCAACCAAAAAAGATTCCGATTCGCGACTACATCACGAAATCTTCGCCCAGGTACACTTTTTTTACCATCTCGTCTTTGACGATTTCGGCGGTTGTTCCGTGTTTCAATATTTTCCCGTCGTGCAGAACATAGCTGCGGTCCGTAATCCCCAGTGTTTCGCGCACGTTGTGGTCGGTAATGATAACGCCCAGGCCGCGGTTTTTCAGCTGGGACACCAGGCTGCGGATTTCGTTGACCGCAATCGGGTCGATGCCGGCGAACGGTTCATCCAATAAAATAAATTTCGGGTCGTTCGCCAATGCGCGCGCAATTTCCACGCGGCGGCGCTCGCCGCCCGACAGGGCGGTTGCCGGACTGCGTCGCAGGGACGATATGGAAAATTCCTCCAGCAATGCGTCCAGTTTCATCTGGCGCTTTTTACGGCTGGGCTCCACCACCTCCAGTATCGCCATAATGTTCTGTTCCACGGTTAATCCCCGGAATACGCTGTTTTCCTGGGGCAGGTATCCGATATGCAGGCGTGCGCGCTGATAAAACGGCAGGTGGGTTATATCCTGGGAATTTAAAAATATCTGGCCGCCGGTTGCGCCAATCTGGCCGGTTATGCAATAAAACGCCGTGGTCTTGCCCGCGCCGTTCGGCCCCAGCAGGCCGACCGATTCGCCCTGGCGCGCCTCCATTGATATGTCGCGGATAACCATGCGCTTGCCGTATGATTTTGACAGGTGTTCAACGCGTAGTACGGATTGCTTCATAATTTTATCACCAATTCTTTTGTTAATATTCTGTCGCCGTTGCTGGAATCTATTTGAACGTCGCCGATTAAGCGTATGTTGCGTCTGGCGCGGTTGTACTGGGCCGTGCGCGCCGTTATGTTTTGGGTTATTGTTTCGCCGCCGGATTTGCGCGTAATTGTGCCGGACACGATGTCCATGTATATAATGTCAGGCGTCTTGTATTCCTGGCGGGCGGTGGCCGCACGCAGGCGGAACGGCGCGCCGTTTTTGTCGGTGCCGGCAAAAGATGCGCCAGACATTTTAAACTGATTGCTAATAACGTCCGTCATGTTTATCGCGGAGATCGGCGTCCACAGCAACTGCTGGGTGAACAGTGCGCCCGCCACCAGTGCCGCGACCATAATCAGGCCCCAGCCGGTAAAGAAAAACTGCCACAGGCGCGTCCAGCGCCGATGCTTTTTAAATATGATAAAGTTGCGTTTGTCTTTCTGCACAGCCACAGTTTAGACTGCCTGCGCGCAAAAAGCAATTTTTATATTTGTGTGGGCGCCTTTTTGTGTTATAATTCAAAACAAGAAAGAGAGAATGAAAAGAATTTTTCTGATTTTTTCCGCGTTTGCTGTGGCGTGCCCGGGTCTGGCGCATGGTGCCATGGCGATTAAAAAGGCGGCGCCCGTCGCGGCCAAAACCACGTCCGCGGTGGAAAGCACGGGCAGTCTGGTGCCGTCGGTATTGGGATTGGTCAGTGCTGTAAAAAGTCTTGATGCCAAGACCAAGGAATTAACCGCGGAGTGCATACCAACCGCGGCGGAAATTTCGTTTGTGAACAATACGATAAAAGAATGGGCGAAAACCGGTGCGTCAACCGCGGACGAGGCGGAAAAAGCACTGGGAATGAAACGGTGCGAAGTGCCCTCTGGTGGTTATGCCCACAAGGTTGAAATAAATGCAGGTGATGACAGCGAACTTGTCTGTACCGACTGGTTCGGTGGTGCTGGTAATACTGGTATGGTTTGGGAAAAATTTCCGATGGCGGCCAAGGCGACCTATTGTGCGGACGGTTCTTTTGATTGCGGCAATTCGCAAAAGAAAACGGTGTCAAATATTTACAATGTATTTAATTTGATTGATTTTGGCACAGAGGATTACACCCCCAGCGAGGCTAAAATGGCAAGTCAGTTGCTGGCAAAAATTGAAAAATGCTCTGACGCAAAGCTTAGTGCGGCCAAACGGGCGATGTGGGGCGAATTTTTGGTCAACACAATCAGCGGCGTCGGCCAGTCGACCAATACCGGCGCAATTATGCAGTCGGTCGGCAGTATTTCACAAAGCGGATTGGGCGGCGGCATATCGTCTCTGTCCGGATTGGCGACACAGTTGATGGACAAATAAAAATCCGCCGCGTGGCGGATTTTTTTCATTATTTTTTGTAATAGCTTTTGTCGGAGCATGAAAATGTTCCGGTTTCGTCTTTTATTTCGGTGCCGGCCGGTATATAGCATTCGGTGATGTCCACGGCGCCGGGGGCGTCGGTTGTGCCATATATTCCGCCGGATGCGGGGCATCGCGTGCATGTCGGAATTGATGAGTCTCTATTTCCGTAATATCCTTTTGGACACGCGTTGTAAGTGATTGTGTCACAATCGCAATCAAGAAAGCCAAGACTGCTTTCCGGGCATTTCAATACCAGTGTTTGTTCGGTTACCGTTACGTATCCGCTGTGTTCGGAATAGGTTTTTGTGTTCGGACAGTTGTTGCATGCGGCGGCGCACTCGCTAAGCTCTGTGCCGTATCCGTTCGGACATGTAATGTTGGTGCATTTCTTGGTGCCCAGTGCGTATGCCGCGCCGATATGTGCGGATAATATTATAATTCCGCCGACCAGAATGTATTTTTTCATGATTTCCCCTTTTTGTTTTTTGAGGCATGAATAAAACCGCCAAAATCTGGCGGTCGGGGACTAGAAAAATCATAATACTGAATGACCTTGCCGGCCTTTACGCGTGTGCGCTGTGGTATAGCCGACAAATCCCCGGCCTGCTTCGGTACGGTCGGGATTGGCGAACGTGATGACACGCCCGCGTTTGCGGATTTCAATGCGCGGTTGCGCATCGCAGTATTACGGGATTTTCTAGGTCCCCGAACCAACATGCCTATTGATTCAATCAAAAGTATAATTCATAGTCGAATTAAACGCAATATTTTTAACACGAGCCTGTATGTTATGTGTTTTTTCTGCTTTACTCATTGCGTTAAAAATCGTATAATAAAGACAATAATATACAAAGGAAACGGGGATGAAAAACAAATCTGTTGTATCAACGTGGATTATCGCGCGTATGATGGCACTGGCGTCTGTTGCAATGCTGGGGGCGTGCGCGGGTACGCGTGGCGGTGATGACGGCCAGTATGCTCAGGCGGCGACACCAACCGTTGATTATGTTGAATCTTTGGATGTTTATTCCGCCCCGCACAAGGATTCTTTTTTAAACCAGTTGGCGATGAATTATCGCTCTTATGCGATTTATAACGCGCGTACCAGCGGATATGCCGACATGGGCGAACTGTTCGCGCAAAAGGCGGTCGCCGCATTCTCGGGCGAATTGCCGTTCCCGGAAACTCTGTCAAACTGGCCGGTTGAAGATGAACAGACCGCGTTTGAGTTAAGCACGGCTTATAACGATTTGATGAACGAATTGAAAAACGACGCCAGCGAGAATAACCCGGAACTGGCGGCGGAGGCTCAGGCAAAATTCGACTGCTGGCTGTCGGCAGAGGCGTCCGGCCAGAAATCCACGGCACGTGAATGCCGTACTCGTTTCAATAAGACCATGACCGCATTGCGCGACTGCCGCGGCGGCAAGATTGTAAATCGCCAGCCGGCGACAAAGACTGTGACGGCGACCGAAACAATTGCGGTTGAGACGACAACGCGTCGCGCGGATGCACAGACTTATTATCCGGAAACACGCAATATGGGCGCGATGACTGGGGCCGGTCGCACACGCGAAGGCGTCATTATCGTGAACAATGTGAACGTGCCGGAACATTTAATCAATCCGGTGCCGGTTCAGCCGATGGTCTTTAACCAGAATATTTACGGCGGCGACAAGTCGATGAGCAACAGCTTGAACAACAACGGCAACGACAGCAGCACGAACGAATATTCGCGCACGGATGCCAGCGGCGGCGCATATGTCACAGAAGACCGCCAGCAGAGCGCGTCCGGTTCTGTCAATACGCCGGCCGAAGAGATTCCGATGGTCGGCGACGAGCTGGTCAGCCGTGACGAATTTATCAACATGATGATGGCGATGCGTGCGGAACTGCAGGCGATAAACGCCCGTCTGGACAAGATTCAGGCCGCCCAGAATGACAAAACCATGATAAAGGTTCAGCAGATTCCGCTGGAACCGTCCCAGCATATAATGGAAGAGGTCTTTGAAATTCATTTCGATTTCAACAAGGCGACCATAAAGCCGGAGTATCAGGAATTGATTCAAAAGCTGGCCGGGGCGACGCAGGCGAACAAGAACATAAAGGTTTCCGTCGTCGGTCATACGGATACGTCGGGTTCCAAGGATTATAATTATTCTTTGGGCGGACGCCGTGCAGAGGCGGTTCAGAACATGCTGATTAAGTACGGCATCCCGGCTAGCCAGATTGTCGCCGTTTCCGCGGGCGAGGAAGATTTGGCCGTGCCGACACCGGATGGCACCCCGAATGCGCAAAATCGTCGTGTTCGCGTTGTAAAAGAGGTTTATTCCGAGGATAAACAGCAGTCGGCCGCCCCCGTCGCCATCGAGGTGACCGAGGTTTCCGCCGCCGAATGCGGAATGTACGGTTGCGACCAGTAATTTGTATCGCCGGAATTGTTAAAAATTAACGGCCTGCGTACAATAATACTTGACAAAAAATATTTGTTGGTATAATCTGGGCGTGTCAGAGAGATGTTTTTTGAAAGAGGCATTGAAAATGACTGATAAGGTAAATGTATTTAACAAAGCTGGCGCCGCGATGCAAAGTGCGGCCGGTTATCGCCGGGGAATGGCCCGCGTATATGACCTGGCCAAGGCTTTTAAACCGTATGGTATAACGTTTGATGGTTCGGACGGATTTCCGGGTCAGAACGAAAAATAAACATCTTGTTCAATTTTTCTGCATGGGGCGTTTCGCCCCATGTGTTTTATTTATTGTCGTGATAACTTTTTCCCGAACATGTAAACGTGCCGGTGGAATCACTCATAGGAGTATCGGCCGGCAGGTAACATTGAGTTTTTAGGGTACTGCCCGCGGCGTCGGTGGTGCCATATACGCCGCCTGACGACGGACAGCGTGTGCAGCCGGACGTACCGTTTGTGGAGCTGCCGAAATATCCTTTTGCACAGCGGTATTCCGTTCGTGTGCTTTTTGTTCCGTCGCAGTTGCATGTGGTAACGGTTCGCTTTTCGTATCCGGTGCTGTGGGCGCCCCATGCGCCGGTACTGCCGCTGCAGCTTTTGCATTTTTGATATACGCCGTTTATGCATCCGTATCCGACGGTTCCATAATTCCCCGAGTCCGTGCATTCGCAGTCAACCGTTATTGACGGCGTGCCCGTTTCATCGGTGTTATAGCAGTCGCATGAGGGCCCGGGACAGTGTCCGTATACTGTACCGTTTTGGTATGTGCCGTCTGTCGGACATGTTCCGCCATTCGGATTGCATGTGCCAAAGCCCGGAATGGTTAATGCCGGGGCGGCGTACGGCATGATGACGAATGCCAGCGCCATACAGGTTAAATATTTCTTCATGATTTTTATCCCTTGTTTTTGTTAAACAAAAACCACCAATATTTTTGGTGGCCGGGAAGTTCAAAAATCATAAATCAAAATGACCCCGCGGCTTTTGGCGTGGCCTTATAACCGCGGCTTCCCGGCGACAAACCGGGATAAAACATGACATGCCACAAACGCATTTATGCGTGCGGTGCATGTTTTGTGTCGGATATCGGTACGATTTGCTCACACCGTTGATTTATGGGATTTTGAAGTCCCGAATCCACATCCCTGAGGATTCAAGGCCAGTATAGTATTGAGTTGCTTTAAAAACAAGGATAAAAAGGTGGCGCGGCTTACTTTACCACCATGAAACGCACCTCGGTTGCGGCGCCCATTTCATCAACCGCGCGCAGTACGTGCGCGCCGATTGCAATATCGCGGGCGAATGTTTCGCCGGGCATGCTGGTCCCGATGACATCGCCGTCCAGAAACCAGAATATTTTTGCGTCCGTCATGTCGGTAACGGCGCGGATTGATATTCGGGCGCTGTCGCGTGCGCTTAATACGACCGTGCGCGTGCCGTCGGCGGGGGAGGTTATAACCGGGGCGGTGCGCGCGTCGGACACCGTATCCAAATCGCACCCCGGCATATACGGCGGCGGTGTGTGACGGGTGACGCCGGCCCGGCGGAACATGTCAAGATACTCGGCATCCCAAAATTCATATACCGCCATATGGGTCGTTTCCGGATTGGCCGTGCATGCGCGCAGCCCTGTTTTGTTGTCAATCGGCACCGCGCGGTATACCGATGACATTTCAATCGGGGACTTGCCGGGGATAAAATATGCGGCGCGCGGATGCGGGCAATGCGTGCCGGCAATTCCACCGACACTGTCGCACATGTCTATGCGTGATATGTTTAAGTCATCGCGCATGAAATTATTGTCGCGCAGTGGTTCGCCACGCCCTGCATAATAATCGCGAACCGCGTCCGCAACGGCGAAATATATCGGGGCGGCGGTCTTGGCGCCGGAAAACGCGTTGTTCGGCCGGCCGTCAAAATTGCCAATCCACACGATTAAAACAAAGTCGCCGAATATTCCCGCCGTCCATGCGTCGCGGAATGATGATGATGTTCCCGTTTTCCAATAATGGCGCAGCGGTGCCGTCTGTTTTTTTGCGAATGGTATGTTTTGTTGCGGCGTTTTTTGCTGGCTTAGCATGTCCAGTGTTAAAAAATATGCCTCTGGCGACAACAGGCGGGCCAGTTCCGTGTCGGCGTCGTTCATGTTTGTGCGGATTGCACGACGCGTGCCCAAATTCGCCATTGTTGCGTATATGTCGGCCAGTTCCCACATTGATACCTCGGCCCCGCCCAGGGCGACGGATATTCCGTAATATTCCGGCGACTTTAAATACGACACGCCGGCCCGCGACAGCAGGGCGTGAAAGTCGCGAATGCCGATTTGCCGGACCAGGTTGATTGCCGGAATGTTTCGTGAATGCGTTAATGCGCTGTGCGCCAGTATGGGGCCGAAAAATTCATTGTCCGCGTTTTCTGGGGCGTATACGCCAAAGTTGACGCGCGCATCTTTTAGCAGCGTCATCGAATGTATCAAACCGCGGTCCGTTGCGGCCGCATAAATCAGCGGCTTTAATGTCGAGCCGGGGCTGCGCCGTGCGCGAACGCCGTCGTTTTCGCCGAAAATGTCTTTGTCGAAATAATCCGCCGAACCAACGTACGCCAATGTTTCCATTGTCTTGTAATTTATCAGCACGGCGGCGCCGTTCGATACGCCGACGGATTTGCGCCGCGATATCTGTGTCCGTAATGCGCGCGTGACCGCATCCTGCAGTCCCATGTCCAGCGTTGTCCGGATTTCCGCTTCGTCCGGGCCGATATTATGCCGGTATTTTCCGCGGTTTGATATTTCGCGTTCCACAAAATGCGGTGCCAGAAACGGCAGGTCGCGCACCCCGTGCGCCGACAGCGGCATGCCGGCCATCGCCTGCAACGCCGGGTCGTCGCCGTACGCCGCGGTCCATCGCCGTACCAAATCGCCCCGCATGTGCATTATGTTTTCCAGACCGTTTTTTGTGGATATGTTGCGCTTGGTCGGGTTTTGCGGAATCGTTGCCAAAGTGATTGACTCTATTGTCGTCAAATTTTCCGCACGCTTTTGGAAAAATATCAAAGATGCGGCGCCGACGCCCTCTATATTTCCACCATATGGCGCCAGGTTCAGGTACGCCTCTAATATTTCGCGTTTTGAATGAAAGGCGTCCAGGTAAATTGCCGCGGCAATCTGTTTCAGTTTTCCAGCGGGACGCTTGGTGTTCAAATTATATCGCAGGCGTGCAACCTGCATTGTTATTGTGGATGCGCCGGCGGGATGGGAGGCGCCACGGAAGTAGCCTGCGGCGGCCTTGGCCAATGACACGGGATTAACCCCCGGGTGCAGGTAAAAGTATTTATCCTCGTACAATATTATTGCGCGTGCGGCATCGGGGGCGATTTGGGTCAGCGGGGTGTAAAGTCTGTATTTGTCATCCGCGCTAAGCGTTAATCGCATTAACCGGCCGTTGCGGTCAAAGTATGCGTTTGAAAAATATGTTCGGGACAATATCGGCGGAATCAGCGTCCAGCGCACAATCAAATACACGGCGGCAATCAAGAATGCCGCCGTCCAGAATTTATGGCGCCGGATGAAATCAATCGTTCGATTCATTTGTAACCGTGAATGTTCCGCCGCGTCCTGTTGCCGTTATAGACGGATTGTACATGGCGGCCGCGTGTATCGGCGCGATGGCGAACGTGCCCGCGGCGCCCGCCTGGGCGGTATATGAATATGTTGATTCTTCGCGCGTGACGTCCGCGTATATTACGACGCGGTCCGCACGAACCTCTGCGAAATTATAGTCGCCGGAAATCGTGTCGCCGTCCGCGATAAAGCCGCCCGGCAGAATATCGACGATAACCGCGCCCGGTACGTTTTTCACATCGCCGCGCGCACGAACGGATATCTTAACCTGTACCCGGTCGCCCAGACCAGCGTCGGTTATCTTGTTGCCGTCCATGTCGTAATATTCGCGGACAATATCCATGCCGCGCGCTTGGGCGGATACGGATTTCGGGTATCCCTGGCGCACTGTTGTCCAGTATAAATTCATACTGGAACCGCAATCCGGACATGATATCTCAATCTTGGCCGCATCCGCGGGCAGGGCGGCGACAAACGGGCCTGATTTCCCGTCGGATGACAGCGGCGCGCCGTCAACGGTGACGGTGACCGCGTCGGATACCTTGTTTGTGGTACCCATGCCGGCGGCGTTGCCCAGTATAAGCGCAGCGGCGGTGAACGACGAATATTCGCCGGCGTTTATATATTTTATTTGTGCGCGCGACGGGGTGGCGGCGCCGTATCCCAAATACTTGGTCGCCAGGTATTGACGCCAGGCGTTGTTGGCGACCGTGTTGTCAAATTCCGACGTATATTTTATCGCGTCTTCGGTCTTGTATTTTGACGCCAGGGCCGCCGCGCGTTCGTCCTGGTGCATGATGGCGTATGCCGCCGCAATATACTGGCCGGACAGTTTGGATTCCCAATCCTTTTGATTGGCGTTGGCCCACTCCTCGAATTGGCCGATATATGCGGTTGTAACGTATTCGTTTGCAGTGATTACGTATATCGCAAATGCATGTGCGTCCGCGTCCGGTATGTCGTTTATTGTTGTTCCTGCATACGTGCGCAGATAGTCCAGCGCCCGTGCGGTCATTTCGCGCGGAACATCAAACCCGCGGTCGCGCGCCAGATTTAAAAACTGGACCACATATGCCGTTATGTATGCGGTGCGTGCGTTGTTTTCATTGTCGCGTCCGGTATTTCCGCCGGCCCACATTGCGAACGAGCCGTCGTCGTTTTGGCGGTTTTTAAGTGTCGCGATTGTGTCGGCAACTTTTTTCGCCGCCGTGTCGTATGTTATGCCTAAAATGTCGCTGGCCCCGATTGCGACGTACGGAATTGCGCGCGACGTCATCTGTTCGGTGCAGGTCCATTCATATTTGTTCAAATATTCGACCAACGGGCGCACCAGAGCGTCGGCGCCATACGATATGTATAACATGTGTGACGCGTTGTCGGCGTACATGTCTGTGTTTTTCGTGCGAACGGTCGTCTTTTTCTCGTTCAGGGTTCCCATCTGAATGTCGGTTGTGAACGGCGTTATCGGACGTACGGACATGTTTGCGATGCCGTTTGCGCCGAACGCACCGTTTGTCGCGTTCACGGAAATGTCGGCCGGGCCCAGTACGCTGTCGGCGCGCGATGTGATTTTCCACATGCGCTCGGTTGCGTTCGGAACGTTTATTTTTGCGGATGCGTCCGTTTTCAGCGCTATGCCGCCCGATGATTTTGCAGTGACGGCAAATTCGGTTTTATCGTCGTCTTCGGTATAGTTGGAAATGACGGCGGCACTGTCGAATACGTCGCCCGGCGCCACGTATGCCGGGGCGTTCATTGTGACGATAACCGGCCGGCGCACTGTGACGGATGCATCCGCACTGCCGATGCCGTCGTCGCCCGCGGCCACGGCGAACACGCGCAGTGTGCCGTTGAAAGCCCCGGGAATATTAAACGATACGTCGCCCGCAACGCCCGCGCGTGCGTCGATTATCCCGGAATAAAATGCGACCGGCGCGTCCGTGCGGCGTGCAAACGGGTTTGCGGCCAGTGCCGCACCACCGTCCATATCGTTATAGTCGCCGCCGCCGGTTTTTGCAAATTCGCGCAATATCTTGTATTCCGGCAATATCAGCGACAGGATTTGATAGGTTTCAACCTGAAGCGCGGCCTTTTTAAAGAAGTGTGCGACGGGGCGCGGCATTTGATAGCGCGCAACCTGCAGAATGCCTTCATCGACGGCGAAAATCATAATGCGTGCGTCGCGGTTGGCTTCATATTTTACGACAAGCGAGTCACCGGTTAATTTTTCCGGCACGGACATCCTTACATCAATTGTGCGACGGGCCGCGTCGGCGGTAAACGGTGCCACGGCATACGTATATGGCGTGGTGAATATATCGCGGCTGGCGATGTCGCGGACAAACGATACGTTGACGTATCCGGTGCCCTCGAATCCGGCGGGAACGGTTATATGTTGTACCGAATTTGTGGTGTTGGTTCGGAACCACTTGTATGCATAAACCTTGTCGCGTTCAATCGTGATTAAACCGTATCCCGCGTATGGGGCGGTGACGCTGATGGCGATTTCGTCGCCGGGCGCGTATGACGATGCGTTCAGTTTTACCTGCAATTCGGCCTGGGTGTCGGATTCCAGGGCGGTATTCTCGTCGCCTGCGACAAAATATTCTATGTTGGCCAGAATTTCCCCGGCCGCATTTATGATTTGCAGGCGGTAATTGCCGGGCGCGGTTGTGTTCAGATTTACCGGCATGCCCCGGTCGGTTATGGTTATGTTTTCTTCTGAAACCACATTGTCGCGTGTTACTGTCTGGTATTTATAATATCCGGCGCCGTCTTTTATCAGGCTGGTCAAATTTTCACGTTTTATTAAACGCATTTTGACATCGGATGCCGTTGTGCGCGCCGCCGTATGGTCCACCGCGACCAGGTTGACCGTGCGCGCCGCATCGCGGTTTATGTACGCCAAATCGGAATTTGCGCGCCATCCAATCAAATATTTGGCGTTTGAAACGCGTCCGCGCAGGGCGGTTTGGACGCTGCGGCCGGTGCCCGCCTCAAAACCGCGCACGACCAGTGTCATTGAATATGTCGTGTTGTCCGCGATGTCGTCGGCCAGGCCTAAGTCCATGACGGCGTTTCCGTCGGCGTCGGTGCGCATGTCGTCGATTTCGCTTGTTATGGCCTTTGCCGCGCCGCCCGCCGCCAGGCCCGCGCCGGAAATAAAGTTATCCGTGAACTTATATCCGGGGAATTCCTTGAACTCGAACTCCGCCGGGGTCAGGATAATCCGTGCGGAAATGCGACGGTCGGGCGCCGGGGTGGCGAACATGTTGTGCAGCGACACCGATGCGCTTAACTTTTCCGGCGCCATCCAGCCCGCGTCATCCGCGCCCGGCACGTTCAATGTGATTTTCATTGTGTCGGGTGTGAATTCTTCGACACGGAACGAGGAATAGCCCAGGATATCCTGTGTCTTGTTTTTCGCATTCAATGAGTATAACTGGAAATTATATTCGCCGACCGGTGCGTTTTCAGGAACGGTGTATTTTATGTCGAACATGCCGTCCGCGGTCAAAGAGAATGTTTTTTCAAACGCCATGCGGC
This sequence comes from uncultured Alphaproteobacteria bacterium, assembly GCA_947646585.1. Taxonomy (GTDB): domain Bacteria; phylum Pseudomonadota; class Alphaproteobacteria; order Rs-D84; family Rs-D84; genus Enterousia. The sequence goes on from CANSHD010000002.1 coordinate 69,503, forward strand.
CGCGCGTGTCGCGCATTTCCAGCTTTACCGGAATGCCCGGAATCGGCTTAAAGCTTTTATTCTTTACAATGCCGCCGATTATGACGGTCTCGCCCGGGCGATATATGCCGCGGTCGGTAAACAGAAACGCGTTAAGTGCGGTCGTGGCCGATGCGTATGTGCCGTCTATGTCAAATTTAGAGTATTCGACGCGGCGGTCGTATGCGTTGTCGTACGGTATAAACGATACGTCGTTGCCGTTGCGGGCGACAATCGCGACGGGGGCTTTTTCGTTTCTGTATTCATTCCACGGCAGGCTGGGGATATCGGCGCGGCCGTTGTCGTCCGTGCGGCCGGCCCAAATTGAATTGCCGTTGCGTCCCAGGACATAAACCTCGGTATCGGCGGCGGGAGCGCCCGATGTCAATGTTGAAAGGAATATTGTTGACGACTGGTCCAGATTAACCTTGCGCACGATTCCCAGGTCCGTTAACAATATCAGGCGACGGTCGCTGTAGTCGGCCTGGGACTGGGTTGTGCCCGTCTGAACAACAAATATGCCCGTTTTGTCATTGTGGGTGCGGTCCAAATAATCGCCCAAATCAACGGATGCGTAATTTACAGCCTTCATGGATGTGTCCGCAAATCCGATGCGCTTTTTGAATACGACGGACATGTCGTATGTATCAAAAGACCATGATTTGAATTCCAATGTGCCAAAGATGTTATAAGTCTGGGAAATCAGATGATTTATTTCCGTGGATTTTATTTTGTAAAGGTTGACGTATGCCGCGTCGGCCCCCCCGCGTGCGGTTATGGTTAACTTTCTGTCGCCGCCCAGTGCCAGCAACGCGCCGCTGCCGGCGATTTTGACACTGCGTGTGGGATAGGGCACGCGCATGACGCGCGCCGCGCCGTTTTTCAAATCAAAACCGGCCGCCGACGGAATGCCGGCACGGACCGCGGCGTATATGTATCTGGTGTCTTTTTCTGACACGTCGTACGACATGGCGTACTGATAAACGCCGGCCGGGTTTTCAAAGTCCACCGGGACGGCATTAAGTTTTGTTGATTTTTTTATAACCGCATCCGTAATTTCATCGTCCGCCCATTTGTGCGGGGTGTCTTGGTCGGTATCGTTGTCGCCATGCGCCGGCAACAGGTACAGGTCGATATAATCCATCCATTTTACATTGTGTGCGGCGGCGGCCGTCATGTTAACCAGTAATAATTGCCGCGGCAGGCCGTCCGTGTCGTCCGCGACGGTTGTTTCCAGCCCCGATATTTTGAAAATATTGTCGGCGGCCTCAATCGTTGTGTTCGCCGTTATTTTTTTGCTGTGCGTGTCGTCGCCGGCGGCCGGTATGCGGTTTATTTTTATACGCAGTGTTTGCGGCCGGTCGGTGACCTGTATCGGTGATGTGGTGATGATGGCGGTTCTGTGAAAGCGGTCGAATTTTACGTCAAAGTCTATCTGGTCGCCGTCCAGACGCACGATTGTGCGGTCCGCAAATTTCTTGGTTTCGATTGAATAATTAAAGGAGACAACGGCGACGCCGATTATGGATTTTTTTTTGGCCGCCGGATATGTATTGAAAGAATCAACGGTCGCCGTCAGCGGCTCTGTCTTAAATGTCGCCTGGGTTGTGCCGATGCGGGCGTCCGGGTTTAACACGTCCTTGTCCACTTTTACGGAAAATTTTGTGTCCGCGGGCCAGTTGTGCGCCGGGCGGAATACCAAGGCGTCCGGCCCGCGTCGCGACCACGTGCCGGCGATTGCGGGGCTGATTTTTATTTTTTTGCCGATATCCGCGTCGTCTGCGCCCATGCGCAGGGCCGGTACATAATCGCCGGAAACCTGTTCATACATTATTACCAGTTCGCCCGGCGCGCCCAGTTCGCGGTTATTATTAACCTCCGGCAGGGCGTTCGGACCGACAAAATCCGCGTTTATGTTATTGTCAAATGCGGTCGGGGCGGGTGCGGTGACAGACACCTCAAAACGAGGGGCGTTTTTGGAATTTGAAAACATGAACCATGCCATGACGGCGCCGGCGATAATAAACAGTGTTCCAAACAGTGCGATTATCTTTGTTCGCATCTTGCCGCGAGAGGCTGTTTTTTGGGATTGTTTTCTTGAATTTCTCATGTTTCACCCTTCCGTTTGCAAAATATTTTAAATCGCAAACCGCGGAAATACAAGTTTTTTATTGTTTTTTATGCAGTTTTCATAAGATTCCTAATTATTTAGTTAAAACAGTGTGTTATAAAGTGACTGTGCGTCGTGTCGGAGGGCTTAGTTTTTATGCCACACACAAAAGGAATAGTATCATGATATACGGGTATATAAGAGTATCTACGGACCATCAAACCACGGAAAACCAAAGGTTTGAAATCGAGCGTTTTTGTGAAAAGAACGATTTAAAAATAGACAGCTGGATAGAAGAAACAATTTCCGCAACAAAGGATTTGAATAAGCGCAAATTGGGGCGCCTGATAAAAAAAGTAAAAAAAGACGATTTGATAATAGCGTCCGGGCTGTCGCGCCTTGGGCGAAACCTGTTGCAGATTATGAGTATTTTGCACCATTGCATGGACGTCGGGGCGCGCGTTTGGACGATAAAGGACAATTATCGCTTGGGGGCGGACATTACCAGCAAGGTTTTGGCGTTCGCGTTCGGATTGTCGGCGGAAATTGAGCGTAATTTGATTTCACAGCGAACAAAAGAGGCGTTGGCGCGACTGAAGTCTGAGGGCAAGCGTGTCGGCCGCCCGCGCGGCAGTTCCAATGCGTGCAAGCTGGAGGGGCGCGAGAAATACATTTCCAAAAAACTTGGCACCGGCAGCAGCAAGTATGAAATTGCGCGTCGCCTGCGCGTGCATCGCGACACGCTGACAAAGTTTATAGAGGTAAACGGAATCCGCCCGGCGGCATCCGGTGCCTAGAACGCCATTTTGTGTTTGGCAAGGATAAAGATTTCGTCCGTGCCAATCGGGTTGTCAACGAATGCGGCCGTCACAAATTTATATGACAGCGAATACTCCACCGCCGCACGCCCGGTTAAAGATGTTTTGGCGTCTTGGAAAATCAGATTCCCGTTCGCCGCACGCCCGATTGGCATGCGCATGTCCATATCGCCCGCCAGTATTATGTCCGGCACCGCCAGGCCAACGGTCCAATCGCCACGCTGAACACGGGCGGAAAGTGACGCGGTATATATGCCCGAGAATTTTGTAATCATCGAATCCGTGCGGCCGCGCGGGCGCGTCGCGCCGATTTCCGGGCGCAGTAATATTTTATTGTCGCCGGCGTTGAATTCGTGGTTAAGGGCGATAAAGGTTATTACGTTGCGCTCGTCCGTGCCAAGCAGGCCTTCGGCCGCCAAAAAGTCGCTACGACGAAAACCGAATTCTATTATTCCGGCGTGTGCGCTGGTAACGCCGGGGCGCAGGTGTTCGTATCCGCGGCCGTGGTTTTTGATTTTCACATGGTCGCTTAAACGTGTTTCAAACGCGCGTCCATAATCATCGACAAACGCCAGTTTCAGGTCTGAATTTTTAAGCTTTTGCCCGATTGCGCCTGAGGCGCGCATGGTGTTAAGCGGGGCGGCGCCGCCACTTGCCAGCGGGACCAGTTCGGCCCCGACCGGGCGTGTTGCACGTTCCAGGTCCAGCATTCCGTGCCCGTAAACCGCGTCGACGCCCGGCGTGCCCAAATCGCGCGCGGTTGTGAACAGCAGGTGTGTTATCTGGGGCGCGGTCATGTACGGGAACGCCTCGCGCAGTACCGCGACGGCGGCCGATACGACCGGTGCGGCGAACGAGGTGCCCGACACCACGCGCGTATCGGTTGCAATGTTTGTGCCGGGGGCGGTTATGCAGTATTCTTTTGTGACGCCGCATGCGTTGCTGTAATCCGCCAGGGCGCCCGTATTATCGTCCCATGCGACAACATTTATAAAGTGCCCCTGCATTTCCGGCACCACGCGCGGCAGGGCGGACAGCGCCCCGGATTCGGCGGCCCCCTCGTTCCCGGACGCCCATACGAATATTGTGCCGCCGCGTGCCGCGTTGGAAAGGCTGTCTATAAAATTCTGGTCGGTTAAACCCGCCATCTGGGCGCGTGTGCGCACGGCGTTTGCGCGCATTTCCGTGTTCCAGCTGGCGTTTATAATATCAGCATGGGCGGCGGCGGCCACAACATCGCCGATTTCGCCGTATGATATGAACTTGTTGTTTGCGCCCGCGATGGAATATTTTTCAACCACCGCGTCTGGCGCAATCGGTCCGGCGGCCACGGCCGTAACGGCCGCGCCGTGCCATGAATTTGCGTCCAGAACGGCGATTGTGGAATTTTTGCCCGTAAATCCGCGCGCCAGCGAGTATGCCAGACGGATGCTGTCATATTGGGCCTGGTTGCGGCTGTATTTGTCATCGGATGTAACCGCGGCAATGTGCGATGCGCTGACGTCGCCGCCGACATAGTCATATGTGTTCATGGTCGGCATCGGGGCGGCGCTTGAGCTACCGGAACCGCCGCCGCCACCGCCGCCCAGTGCCATCGCCGCGCCGCCAATCGCGGCGGCGCCGGCCAGGGCCAGCCCGGCGCCGATTGTGCCCTTGGAAGTTGCCAGGCATTCATACGGATGATTCTTTTTATATATCGGATTTGCACAGTCCGCATATGCCGCGACAGGGGCGGCGGTAACTGCGGCGATTAAAATCAGGCGTAACGCAAACATTTTTTCCTTTTCTCTGGTAAATATAGACACAAAACGTTATTTTGTCAATATGTGTACAAAAATTTTTACATATTTTGCAAATGTCAAAAAATACTTGATTTTCAGCGTCGCCTGCGCTATTATCGCGGTACGCATTTTATGCGAAGAACACAACCGTTGTGCCCAAATTTCTGTCCAGGGTATATCTTTGGTCTGATGCACACGGCGAGGATAACAACAGAAAAAAGGATAAAAATCATGGCATTGCCAACATTTACAATGAAGCAGCTGATGGAAGCCGGCGTTCATTTCGGTCACCACACACGTCGCTGGAATCCGTTGATGACACCGTATGTTTACGGGGTTAAGGACAAGATTCACATCATCAACCTGAACAAGACTGCACCGTTGCTGCACCGCAGCTTGGTCGCATTGGAAACAATTGCGGCGGCCGGCGGCAAAATCTTGTTTGTTGCGACCAAGCACCAGGCGAAAGACATTGTCAAAGACGCAGCGGAACGCTGCGGCCAGTACTATGTCAACAACCGCTGGCTGGGTGGTATGCTGACGAACTGGACAACGGTATCGCAGTCCATTCGCCGTCTGAAAAAGATGGAATCCGACATTGAAAACGCGGACAAGCTGGGCCTGACCAAAAAAGAAGTCGGCGTTATGACCAAAGAAGTTGAAAAACTGCGTGGCATTTTCGGCGGTATTCTGGAAATGCACGGCACGCCGCAGGCGATGGTCGTAATCGACGTTCCGCGCGAAATGAACGCGGTACGCGAGGCAAAGACTCTGGACATTCCGACAATCGCAATCTGCGATACGAATGCGAATCCGGAAATGGTTGACTATCCGGTTCCGGGTAACGACGACGCGGCCCGTGCGACACAGCTGTACTGCGACCTGTTCGTGGACGCGATTCTGTCCGGTATTGAAAAGCGCCTGGGCGGCGTTGCCGGCAAGAAAGTCGAATCCGACATGAAGGCGGCGGCGGCCGATGATTTCGAAGCGGACGCCAAAGAACGCGCCGCGCATGCGAAATCCAAAATGACCGAGGCCCGCGCCGAACGTCGCGGCAAATTGGCCGAAAAAGCGGATAAATAATCACCATGTGGCGCGCGGGGCGCGAATGCGTCCCGCACTCCGCGGGTAAAACAATTTCAAATCTTTAATGGGAGAAGACAATGGCAGAAATAACAGCAAAATTGATTCAACAGCTGCGTGAAAAAACATCCGCCGGCATGATGGATTGCAAGAAAGCGTTGACTGAAAACAACGGTGATATCGAAGCGGCTGCCGATTGGCTGCGCCAGAAAGGTATCGTAAAGGCGGCGTCCAAGGCCGGCCGTGTTGCGGCATCGGGCTTGGTCACGGTTGTAAAGTGCGACGACATGGGCTGCGTTGTTGAATTGAATGCGGAAACAGACTTTGTCGCCAAAAATGACAAGTTCCAGAAGCTGGTTGCGGACGTTGCCGCACGTGCATTGGAACTGAAAGGCGATTTTGACGCGACAATGAACGCGGTCAAAGACGACATCGCCGCAACGATTTCCACAATCGGCGAAAACATGAATCTGCGCCGCATTGCCAAGGTTTCGGGCGACCACATCTACACATACGTTCACAATGCGATGGTTCCGGGCATGGGCCAGATTGGTGTTGCGGTTGCGATCAACGGCGACGGCGCGGCAATCGACGAAATCGGTCCGAAAATCGCGATGCACATTGCTGCGAACAAGCCTGAATTTATGACAATCGCCGATGTCGATCCGGTGGCGGTTGAACGCGAAAAGAAAGTGTTCATCGAATCGGGCGCGACCGCGGGCAAACCGGAAATGGTTGTTGAAAAGATGGTTTCGGGCCGTATTGCGAAATACTATGCGGAATCCGTTCTGGAGGAACAGCCGTTCGTTATGGACCCGTCCAAAAAGGTCAAGGACGTTATTGCAGAGGCTGGTGGCAAACTGGCGGGCTTTGCGTTCTATGTCTTGGGCGAGGGGATTGAAAAGAAAGAAGACAATTTGGCCGACGAAGTCGCCAAAATGTTGGGTTAATATAAAGTTTTGTATTAACAGCGATGGAAATCCGGCGTTTGCCGGATTTCTGTTGCGCGGTATATGGAAATGGAAAAGTATCAGGTAATTTCAAGCATGCACAGCATTGTTATGCCGGGCATGCAGGATATAGAGATTGGGCGCGGCGGTCATCTGGCGCATGTGTTGCGTATGCCGATTGACGGGGCCGACCCGCGCGTGGGTGACGATTTTATAATTCATACGGCGCGTTCGGGGGATGCGATTGCATATGAATACAGACGCGATTTGTTTTTTGTGGCGCCGCCCCGTGACAGCAAGGACGCGTGGCGCCAGTTTTCACGGATTGCGGGCATTGGCCATGGCAGCCTGGACAAGATACGGTTTTGTATGGCGCTGTGGGCGGCGTTGCGAAATCGCGGTATGACGCCCCGGATGTCCGTCGCCGGGAACATGGTGCGCGTTGCGGCCCGCCATGTGACAACAAACGGGAGATAAACATGGAAACGTACAAGGTTGCGGTGACAACGCCGGCAGGCGGCGGGTATTTGGAAATGTGGACGCGCGACGGGCGCCGTGTTCCAGTGGTGGTGCCACAGTCGTGCGGGTACATGCTGAAAAACGGAACGCGCGTAATGCTTCATCGCAATCGCCGGGGTGAAGTGGTCGCGTGCAGTTTCGGCGACGCCATGGTTTTGACGCGCTTTCCGACGACGCGCAAAAGCATTACGGAATTTATCGGCGAATTCAAAGATGTCTATGAGCTTAGCCTGGACAGCATGTTGTTCCGATATGCACTGCATCGGTCGTTGCGAAAGCTGGGGATGATGCCGACACGCAGTCTGGTTATGGACATGATGGCGTATAATTATGTGCATGATATACGGCCCGGCCGCTGATAAAAAATCGCCCGTTCGGGCGATTTTTTTTATGGCAAAATTGCGCGGCAATGCGGCCCGGCATATCGGGCCAGAGCCGGGGATAGCCGCACCGGGCCATGTTGAAAAATGTTTGAAAAGGGCCGGGTCCGAAGGCCCCCGTTTCTTTGATTGGAGATGAGAAGACGGAGAAAAAACCGGACCCGGAAAAACCGCAAATAAATGTCGTGACACATGCAGACTATGAAAGACATAAAAAAGCGGTTGGAGGTAAGAAACTACTATCGAAAAATAGCCCAATTGATTTTATATATATTCAAAAGGCCTCCAACCAGATGTGTTGGATTTTTTTATCACACCCCGGTGTGATATTCGATATAGAGGTTTCTTATGCCTCACACTAGCGTTGCTAATGCAAAAGAATAATATCATATATGAGAATAGGGTGCAACAAAAAAATAAATGCAAAAACCACCACTGACAAATGGGAGGTTGGAGAATAAGAACCACTATATCAATGGCCCGGCTTATTCAATATATTCAGCCGGTTCTCCAACCATAATGTCAGAGTTCATCGTACAAATCGTACAATGATTGATATAGAGGTTCTTATGCCTATATCAGCAATACACTGATACATGGGTAATTATACATAAGATAGTGGTGGATTTCAATATATTTTACTGGATTGCCGCGGTCGCTATCGCTCCCTCGCAATGACAGTCGGTCTAGGCTCATTGTCACCGCGAGCGTAGCGTGGCGGTCCAGTAAATATGACCATCGCCGCATTATTTCTGGAATGTCACGGTCGCCATGCTTCCTCGTAATGACAGTGGTGTGTAATCCTGCGCGGAAAAAGTTGCACGCGTGTGGAAACTTTGATATCATTTACACGACAAAGGGATTTATTTATGCAAAACGAATTATTGCGCGAGTTGTCTGCGCGCGGATTTATCAATCAGGTTTCTAATATCGATGCATTGAATGATGCGCTGAATGCCGGGAAAATCGCGGCTTATTTGGGCTCCGACCCGACGGCCGATTCTTTGCATGTGGGGCACTTGGTTCCCGTTATGATGATGCGTTGGCTGCAAAAATACGGCCACCGGCCGATTATGCTGGTCGGTGGCGCAACCGGGCGCATCGGTGACCCGTCGGGCCGTGATACGGGGCGCCCGATGATGACCGAAGAGGTATTGGCCCACAATATCGCGGGGCTGAAAAAATCTTATTCAAAATTCTTTCGTTTCGGCGACGGGCCGTCGGACGCAATCATGGTCGATAACTATGATTGGATGAAGACTTATTCGCATCTGGACTTTCTGCGCGATTTTGGAACCGATTTTACCGTGCCGCGCATGCTTAGCATGGAAAGCGTAAAGCGCCGGTTGGAAACGGGGATGACTTTCCTGGAATTCAATTATATGACCTTTCAGGCGGTGGACTTTTTAACACTGTATAAAAATTATGGCTGTGTTTTACAGACCTGTGGCGCAGACCAGTGGGGCAACGCCATTATGGGAATCGAGCTTATCCGCAAAAAGCTGGGTAAAGAGGCGTTTGTTTTATCAACCTCTTTGATTACCGATTCCAACGGCAAAAAGATTGGCAAATCGGCCGGCAACGCGATTTGGGTGAACGAGGAAAAGACGTCGCCGTATGAATATTATCAGTACTTCCGCAACACGCCGGATGATTTGGTGGAAAAATTCTTGAAAATATTTACGGAAATTCCGCTGGATGAAATTGCGCGCCTGTCCGCGCTGCAGGGGGCGGAATTGAACGAGGCGAAAAAGATTCTGGCGCATGCCGCGACGGAAATCGCGCACGGTACTGCGGCGGCGGATGATGCGGCGGCGGCGGCGGCGGCATTGTTCGGCGGCGGGGCGTCGGTCGATAATGCGCCGACGGCGGAAATCGAAATGATGGCGGAAATGGGAATCTTGGACTTTTTGTGCGCGGCGGGACTGTTCCCGTCAAAGTCAGAGGCGCGCCGCATGGTGGAGCAGGGCGGAATTCAAATCGACGGGCAAAAGGTGACCGACCCGCGTGCGACGATTGCGCCGGCCGACAGTGTAATGCTTCAGAAAGGGAAAAAGACTTTCCTGCGGGTGGTGCGAAAATAATGCGTCGCGCGGTCCTGATTTTTGCAATGGCGATAACGTTGGGCGGCGGCGCCCACGGGGCCAGCGAACTGGCAAAAATCAATGCACAGATAAAACAGACCGAGCAGCAGGATAAAAAATTAAGCCAGCAGGTAAAGTCGTCTGAGCGCGATGTGGCGGCGACAAAAAAGAAACTGGTTCGCGCCGCCGACCAGGTCAGCACCCTGGAAGAGCAGCGCGGCGCAATCGCGAAAAAGATTGCCGAATTGGACGGTCGTATAGATAAACTGTCGCGGGAAATCGAAGAAAACCGTGGACGTATTGCCGATGCCGCGGCCAGTATATTGTTCGTTGCGTCGCACCCCAGTTTCAATACCGAAGACATGCGGCAATATGCGCTGACGTCGGCGGTGCTGTCGGGGGCGGCGGCGCGATTTGACGATGAAATGCAACGGGCCCAGGCGCAGATAAAAGAGCTGGCCGAGGCGCGCGACGCCCGTGCGATTGAAAAAGAAAAACTGGACCGGACGGCGAAAAAATACGCCGCGGAAAAGACGCAGTTGGACAAGCTGTTGCGGCAACGCGCGGCCCAGAATGAAAAACTGAAAAATCAACAGGCGGCGGTTCGCAAAAAGCTGCGCGAGTTGTCGGCGCGCGCGAAAAATATTTCCGAACTGTCCGCGGGTGTGGGGAGCTCTCAAATGTCGGCAGACGCACGTTTTTCCAGACGTAAACTGAATACGCCCGTGCGTGGCCGCCTGGTCGTGCGGTTCGGGGAAAAGACGGCGTTGGGGCTGAATTCCGACGGGTGGCGCATACGCACGCGCGGCGACGCACTGGTTATGGCGCCGGCCGACGGCGTTGTGAAATTCGCCGACAGTTTCAAGGGTTTTGGCAAGGTTATAATCATGTCGCATAAAAACGGGTATAACACCGTTATGACAAATCTGGGCCAGATTGACGCCGTTGTCGGCCAGGACGTCCTGGGGGGCGAGCCGGTCGGCCGCATGGATCCGAACAAGCCGGAAATGTATCTGGAGGTGCGCCGTGGCAATAAAGCTGTGAACCCAGCGAACCTGTTTAAGGAACCAGAGTAATTATTTGACAAAACATAATTTTTGTGTTATATTTTTTGTATAAAGCATAAATTCGGAGGCTATGCGTCATGAAAAGCATTGGTGATTTACCGCATGGACGTGAAAGTTACGTCTCTTATTACGGCGAATATGTTTTAAAGCGGCCGCTGCCGACGCTGGGGGCGGATGCGCGCGAAAAATGGCTGGCGAAACAGCACAAGACAAAAGACGCCATTGATTCCATACGCGCGGTTGGAAATCCTATTTATAACGTGCCGGAAATGGCATACATCAATGACGAGGAATATCAGATTCTGGAACGGCGCGCGATGGGCACGCCCCTGACGGCACAGGTGTTCAATGCGCTGACCCGGCGTCAAAAAGTTGAAATTGTGAACGGCGTCGCCAGCTTTCTGGTGGATATGAATGAATCGCGCCCGGTAAAGGAATGGACCCAGCACAAGATTGCGGACGAGCTGAAATTTTCCCGCCTGTATAATTTTGTCGGCGGCAAGATGGCGCGCTGGTTCGCGCCGGACGAAATCCGCTTTATGGAAAAGGTCTGTTATGAAATCGGCGCGTTCGAGTATGAAACGCGCCCCGTTTGGTCGCACTGTGATTTAAACCCGGGGAACGTGCTGTATGATGCGAATAGCAGCCGTCTGTCGTTTATTGACTTTGCGGAGGCGGATTATCGTTTCATATATCGCGATATATTCTCAACCCTGGCGGTGGAATTGGGAATCTGTCCCCGTGTGTACGAGGCTTATCATGAAATTCACAATTCCGATTTGTATGATATTCCCGACCCGAATACCGAAAATATGCGCAAGATTATGAAGTATCGTTTGATGACGGTGCTGTTGCGGCGCTTTATCAAGGCGTCTGACGATTTGCGCGCGAATCCGGCGAATGAAAAAAGCGTTCAGAACAATATTGGGAAAATTGCGTTCATGCGCGAGGTTATTCGCCAGCTAAAAGAGGTTGACGCGGCAATTAAATAAACCGCGGTGCGATATGATAACGGCCGGCAAATCGCCGGCCGAATTTTTTTTGTTTTTTGGGTCTTATTTGCGACGCACGCGCTCTGACGTCTTAATCTGTATCAGGCGGTTTTCAATATTGTTCTGGGTGCGGCGCATAACCTCCAAAAATATCTGTTCGTAGTAATTCTTTTGCTCTTTGTTCTTAATCGCGTCGATATACAGTTCGCGGTCGCCCGGTTCGGTAAAGAATATCGGGGTCAGGCCGTTCTGAATCAGATATCCGTTCATTATCGTGCGTGCGGTGCGCTTGTTAAAATCGGAAAACGGCTGAATCGCGACAATCTCGTAATGAATCTGGAGCGCCGTGCGCAACGGGTCGTCCGACGGCCGACCCAACGTGTAATACACGTTGTCCATGCGTTCATAGATTTGATTGAACTCCGGCACTTCGATATTCAGCGTGCTTAAATCGACCGGACGCGTACGCATCGCGCCGCCCGGAACGTCGGTCCCGCGGCAGATTAACTGATGTATTGTGCGGACTGTGGCGGCGTCAAACGTTTCGTTGTTGTGCAACAAAATGTAGTCCATTGCGCGCGCCAGGCAATTCTTGCGCATCTTGTTTTCATTGCTGTGCAGAAAATATTCGTTCGATTTCGGGCAAAGTGCCTGATTCTCGCGGACTAACTGACTTTTCAAAAATTGAGGATAGGCCAGCCAGTACACCGGACTGCTTAAAGTCTCGTATATGTCGCGGCTGCTGGTCTTGATTCTTGCTTTGAGTTTTCTCATGGGCTACCTCGTTATTTATACTAAAATTATAGTCCAAAAATATATTTTGTCAATATTTTTTGTGAAAAACGCACTTGCGGTGTTTTTGATTTTGTTCTATGCTGAAACCAATATATATTCGCGCGCACGCGCAGTGGGAAAAGGTAAGGGAAAACAATGCTTAAAAAGTTGCTGGTTTTGATGATTATGGCCGCGCCTGTGGCCGGAATTTGCGCCCCCGGCGGAAACAAGAAAAAGGAAGAGCCGGTTGTTCACTTAACGGATGAGCAGATTTATGAAGAGCTGAAAAAATTAGCCCTGGTGTTTGAGGTGGCGCGCGACAATTTCGTAGAGGAAGCGGACGAGAAAAAAATGCTGGAAGGGGCCATGAACGGCATGCTGGGGGCGCTGGACCCGCATTCGTCTTACCTGTCGGCCGATGATTTCAAGGACTTTAACGACAAATCGCACGGCGAATTCGGGGGACTGGGGATTCAGATTACCAGTGACCGTGGCGCGGTGCGCGTAATTGCGCCCATTGACGATACGCCGGCGGAAAAGGCGGGCATAAAGGCCGGCGACTATATCACGCACATCGACGACGAACAGGTGTTTGATTTAACCCTGAACCAGGCGGTTCAGAAAATGAAAGGGCGCCCGGGTACCAAGGTAAAGCTGACCGTAATATCCGATGGGGAGGAGCCGCGCACAATAACCCTGAAACGTGCGATTATCAAAGTCAAATCAGTTAAGTATGAGGATAAAAAACTGGCGGATGATGATTCGGAAAATCCGGATAAAATCGGCTATATCCGCATATCCGACTTTGGCGCGACCACCACGCGTGAGTTAAAAGAGGCGATTGACGCATTGGAAAAGAAAGACGTAATCGGATACGTCTTGGACGTCCGCAACAATCCTGGCGGATATTTAACGGCAGCCATCGACGTGTCGGACGCGTTTTTGGACGGCGGTGAAATCGTATCCACCCGCGGCAAGGGCAAGACCGATATAGAGCGCAGCTTTGCCAAGCCGGGCGACCGCACCAACGGCAAACCGATTGTCGTCTTGATTAACCATGGTTCGGCGTCGGCCTCCGAAATCGTGGCGGGTGCGTTACAGGACAACGGCCGCGCGCTGGTCATGGGGTCGCAGTCTTTTGGCAAGGGCAGCGTTCAGCAGCAAAAGCCGCTGGGCGACGGCACGGCGATACACATTACGATTGCGCGTTATTACACGCCGTCGGGCCGCTCTATCCAGAACGAGGGGATTACCCCGGATATAGAGGTTTTGCAGAGCAAAGTTGAGGTTCTGGAAAAGAAAGAAAGCATGTATTCCGAGGCCTCGTTTAAAAATTCTTTGAAAAATGAAGAGGCAAAAAAGAAAGCCGATAAAAAGTCGTCCGACAAGGATGCGGACAAGGACGATGAAAAAGAACTGACGGACGAGGAGAAAGATGCGCTGGATTACCAGTTGCAGCGTGGCATGGACATGGTTCGCGCCATGGCGAAAATGAAGTCGCGCGCAGCCGCAATGCCTGTGACGCCGGGTGCGGACGAAGACGGTGCGGGTGCGGAAAGCAAATCCAGCCCAGAGGACGATATTCGTGCGGAAAATACGGATTCGGCGCCAAAGAAAAAATAAAAAAACGGGGAATTTCCCCGTTTTTTATCGTGTTTTAATTTCGCCGTTATTTAGAAAGATGAAATCGCACAAGTTTTTTGCCAGTGCGTCATCCGGTGAAATAATAATCTTGCGCGGCACAGTTTCATATTTTTTTGTTTCCGGGTTGTATGTTTGCGGATAATAAAAATGATATGCCGTTTCATAGAGATTACGAAATCCCAGTGTCGCCGTTTCGCGTATAAAGCGCCCGACCCAGCTGTTCAGGCATACCGGTTCCAAAACGTTTGTTTCCAAAACGATGCCGTGTTTTGCGGCCCATTTCATTAAAAGAAAGAAACGCTCGGACTGTTTGGGATACGGTTTTTCATCCGGACATGCCAGATTTATGCGAATTATGGGCATGTTTGCGATATTGCCGTTCGCCCGCAGCGCCGCGGCCATTCTTATTTTCTGCGAAATCATTTCTTCTATCGCGTTATAAAAACGATATCTGTTCGTATAATTTATCGTGTCCATGACGTCGATATTGTCGTACAGAACATCGTTTTTATTTGTTTTGTCCAATGGGCGTTTCATATTTTTGCCTTTATTCAATATAAATATATTATATTACAAAAAATATGTTTGTCAATATATGAATGCTAACAATTTCTTGCCTTGGGGGTAATTTGGGGGTATCATTTGGGCAGCTATAAATTAAACGGTAAGGAAGAAATATGTCAAAACTGATAGCAGACGGAAACTGGGCGGCGGCCGACGTCGCGTACAGATGCGTTGATTTTGCGGCGATTTACCCCATTACCCCCAGCAGTACCATGGGCGAGCTGGCAGATGAATGGTCGTTTCAGCACAAGAAGAATATCTGGGGGGCGGTTCCGCAGATAATAGAGATGCAGTCCGAGGCCGGGGCCGCCGGCGCAATGCACGGCGCGTTGCAGATGGGCTCTTTGGCGACGACGTTCACCGCGTCCCAGGGATTGCTGCTGATGATTCCGAACATGTATAAAATCGCGGGCGAGCAGACGCCGTTTGTCATGCATGTTGCGGCGCGCGCCCTGGCGACACACGCATTGTCAATCTTTGGCGACCACAGCGACGTTATGGCCGTTCGCCAGACGGGTTTTGCGCTGCTGTCCAGCCATAATGTTCAACAGGCGTCCGATATGGCGGCAATCGCGCATGCCTCGACGCTGCGGGCACGCGTTCCGTTTCTGCATTTCTTTGACGGTTTCCGCACCAGTCACGAGGAATCGCGTTTAATACGCGTCCCAGACGAGGTGCTGCATGAAATGATTCCGGACGAGCTCGTTCTGGAAAACCGTGCGCGCGGAATGACGCCGGACAGCCCTACAATCCGCGGTACCGCGCAAAACCCCGACGTTTATTTCCAGGGACGCGAGGCGGCCAACCCCCTGTACGACAAGACGCCGGAAATAGTTCAGGCGCAAATGGACAAATTTGCCGAATTAACCGGCCGCCAGTATCATCTGGTGGATTATGTCGGCGATAAAAACGCAGAAAATGTCATTGTCGCCATGGGCAGTGCGGTTGACACGATAGAGGAAACGTTGGCGCACCTGCCGGCGGGACTGGGGCTGGTAAAGATTCATTTGTATCGTCCGTTCCCGCGCGACGCGTTTCTGGCGGCGCTGCCAAAGACGGTGAAACGCATTGCGGTGCTGGACCGGACCAAGGAACCGGGCGCCCTGGGCGAACCGCTGTACCAGGATGTAAAGACCGTTGTTGGCGACGCGGCGGCGGTATTTGGCGGGCGCTATGGTCTGGGCAGTAAAGAGTTCAAACCGCGCGATGTCAAGGCGGTGTATGAAAATTTAATGCGCGGAACGCTGCAGCATAACTTTACCGTCGGCATTGACGACGATTTGACGGGATTGTCGCTGAAGACGGACCCGGCGTTTGCGGTCGAAGACCCGAATTTCAAAACGGCAATTTTATACGGTATCGGGTCCGACGGAACGGTTGGCGCGGTTAAAAACATTGTTAAAATCGTCGGGGAAAATTCCGACCTGTATCCGCAGTCGTACGCGGTATATGACTCTAAAAAGTCCGGTGGATTAACCGCGTCGCATATTCGTTTTTCAGACGCGCCGATCAAAAGCCAGTATTTGATAGAGGTTGCGGATTTCATTAGCGTTTCAAACTTTATGATTGCCCAGCGTTTTGACGTGTTCCGCGGTCTGCGGGCGGGCGGAACCGTGATGATAAATACGTCCATGGCGCCGGACGTTGCGTTTGCAAACCTGCCGCGCGACGCACAGGAGCATTTGATAAGAATGCGTGCAAAGGTCTATTTCCTGGACGCGAACGCGGCGGCGCGCGAACTGGGGCTGGGGAACCGCATCAATACGTTTATCATGCTGAATTTCTTTAATTTGACGCATGTAATCGACCCGGCGGTTGCCGCAAAATCGGCCAAGGTCGCGATTGAAAAAACGTACAAGAAAAAAGGCATGGATGTCGTAGAGGCCAACTGGGCCGCGGTTGACAGGGCGTCGGAATTCTTGCACGAGTACACCTTGCCGTCATCGGTTTCAAATTTTGCACCCGATTTCGTGCCCGCCATGACGGCGGACGCCCCGGCCGAGATTGCCGGAACCCTGGGCGAGATTGCGGCCCAGAGGGGCGATGCCATCCCTGTGTCGCGGTTCCGTATTGACGGACAATTCGGTGGCGGCCAGTATCCGGTCGGCACCGCGAAATATGAAAAGCGCGCGATATCGGAAATGGTTGCGACATGCGATTTGGACAAGTGTATCCAGTGCGGCAAGTGCGCGATGCTGTGTCCGCATGCGGCCATTCGCATCAAGGCCATGACCGCGGCCGAGGCGGAACAGGCCCGCGCCGAAGGGATAATCGTCGTTCCGATGAAGACACCGGAACTGGGGCCGGATATGTACTTTACGTTGAACATATCGGCGGCGGATTGCACGGGATGCAATATCTGCGTGAACAACTGCCCGGTCAAGGCGCTGGCGCTGAAGTCCGCGCGCGAGGTTGGGGCGGTCAATCAGGCGCGTTTTGACGCGGCCGAAAAATTCCCGGATATTCCGCGCGAAAAATTAAATCTGAACATTCCAAAACATGTAGAGCTGCTGCCGCATTATTTTGAATTCCCGGGCGCATGCGCGGGATGCGGTGAAACGCCGTATGTGCGCATGCTGGCCAGTCTGTTCGGCGACCGCATGGTTGTTGCGAATGCGACGGGCTGCTCGTCCATTTACGGGGCGAATTTGCCGACAACACCTTGGACAACGGATGCGAACGGCCGCGGGCCGGCATGGTCGAACTCGCTGTTTGAAGACAATGCGGAATACGGTCTGGGTATGCGGTTGGCGCTGAACCAGAAACGCGATACGCTTAAGTCCTTGTTGTTTGAACTGGGCTTTGAAAACGTGGAGGAAATGTTTGACGCGAACAGCGAAAACGCCCGCAAGATAGAGGCCGAGGTTCGCGAAAAACTGGCCAAAATTGACGGTCCCCGCGCCCGCATGGCGGAAAGTCTGATTGGCGAGATTGTGGACAAATCCGTATGGATTATCGGCGGCGACGGATGGGCGTACGATATCGGATACGGCGGTCTGGACCATATCCTGCACAGTGGCGAAAACGTGAATATTTTGGTTTTGGACACCGAGGGGTATTCAAACACCGGCGGCCAGCAATCAAAATCCACACCGTTCGGTGCCAGTATGAAATTCGCCATCGGCGGAAAAGAGCATGCCAAAAAAGACCTGGGCATGATTGCGATGATGTCGGGCGCATATGTTGCGCAAATCGCCATGGGCGCGAATCAGGCCCAGGCGGTCCGTGCCCTGCGCGAGGCGGAAAGCTATCCGGGCCCCTCAATCATTCTGGCGTATGCGCCGTGTATCGCGCACGGATACGCGCTGCAGAACGGCCCGCAGCACCAGGCGGACATGGTAAACACCGGCGCATGGCCGCTGTATCGCTTTGACCCGCGCCGCATAGAGCAGGGCGAGAATCCGTTAATGATGGATTCCCCGACGGCGACGACGGTGGCGCTGGAAGATTTCCTGAAAACGGAATCTCGTTTCAAGGCAGCCAGTGCAAACAACCCGCACTTTGACGCGCTGGTTGAAATGGCAAAGGCAAACAATCAGTACAAGACTGAGCTGAAAAAATACATTGCCCAGTTTGCGATGCATGACATGCCGGCCAAGAAAGAAAACGGCCAGGGGTAACTGCGCCTAAAAATCCCCCAATCGGGGGATTTTTTAGGTGTTTTTCTGGATTGCTTCGCATGCGCTCGCAATGACAATGAGCTCAGCACACGACTGTCATTGCGAGACCCAACGGGGCGTGGCAATCCAGTAAATATTTGCAAATCCCAACTTTTCTGATATAATTCACAATGCATCGGGTGATTCCCGGTGTGAGGTTTCATACCCTCATATGTCAAATTCTCCAACACGGTTGGAGGGCTGTGAATAATCAATAAACGGCACTATTACATAATAGGTATGAACCTCCAACCGCCCTTCATCACGGCGGTGTTTTTAATTAAAAAACAGTGGAGGAAAAAATGGTTCTGGTTGATGCAAAATACTATGGCAACGCAATGCGTTTGGCGCGCAAGTTTCTGCGCATAACCACGCCGGAGGCGGCGGCGTTACTGCGTATGTCAAAGGAGCAATACAAACGTTGTGAAATTGGGAAAGATGTCTTTCCCGAAGACGTGATGCGTCGTCTGATGAATGCGGCGTTTTCGTTGTTGGCCTATAAGTCACGCAAATAAAAAATCCCGCCAAACGGCGGGGATTTTTAATTTGTGTAATAACAGTTTCTGGTATATGTGCCACTGCCGGTGGAATCGCTGAACGCGGTGCCGGACGGCAAATAGCACGATGTTATACTGCTTGAACCGGCATTCGCGGTTGTGCCGTACACGCCGCCGGACGACGGGCAACGGTTGCAGCCGGATGTGCCGTTCGCTGATGCGCCGTAATATCCGACAGCGCATCGGTATTGCGTTTCGCTTTCGCATGTATTGCAATCACATGTTCGCGTGGTTAATTTTTGATACCCGGTGCCATGTGACGACCATGTTGTGTCGCTGGTACAGTTTGTGCAGCCGGTGCAGTCCCGTTCGCATATTTTATAACTGATTATACACCTGGAATTTGACGGGTGCGTTTCCGTGCGTGTTACCAATTTGTACCCTGATGCGCAAGAGGTGCAGTTGTTGACATAATATTCGTCATAGTATTGTTCTGTGCTGAACAGGCATTCGTCAGAGGTTCCGCCGATATCCGTGCAGTCGGAGTACATGCACATTGTTCCCGTTGATACACAGGCGCTAACGCCGTATGCTTTATAAACAGGCCATACGGTTGCCGCCGTGGCCAAAAGCAATATATATTTGTTCATGGTTTAATCTCCTGATGTGTTAAAACAAAAACCACCAAAATCTTGGTGGTCAGGAGGTTAACGACAATTGTTGGAATTGTGCCGCTTATTCAATATATTCACGAGCCCTCCTGACCCGAATGGACCCAGGAGTTATTTTCCGTCCGAATATTAAAAACCGGCGCAAACGCGCGCCTTAAGTTTCTATTCCGACGCCAACATAGAGGTCGTTACACCCCATCGGCGAAACTCTCGCCGACATAAAATATTATATCGTTGTAATCGCGTGATTGCAATATTAAAAACGGCCCCGTTTCGGGGCCGTTTTGTTTAGAAGCGGTATGAGCCGGACAATTTAATCTTG
The DNA here is from genome assembly GCA_947646585.1 of uncultured Alphaproteobacteria bacterium. Taxonomy (GTDB): domain Bacteria; phylum Pseudomonadota; class Alphaproteobacteria; order Rs-D84; family Rs-D84; genus Enterousia. Next base: position 89,436 of record CANSHD010000002.1, read on the forward strand.
TGCATCTGGATATCCGCATTGTACTGATAGCGGTAATCCAAGCCCACCTGAACCCCGGTCGCCGACAGGAATTCCATACCGCCACCGATATTCGCCCACAGCGGGTCGATTTCGATATCGTAGTCGGTAAAGTGTTTCGCGGCCGCAAATTTATACTTTGCCTTGTCCGGTGCGCCCAGAACATCGTATTCCACGCCAATCGATGCATACGGGCGGATTTGGAACCACGCGGACGGATAGATGCGCTTTTGTGCAATTAGGCTGTATCCCGGTGTCAGGATGAAATAACCGTCTGATTTCAGCTTCATATAATCGTCGCCGCCGGCCTTTTCCGTGACCGAGAATCCAAAGTTGTATCCGACGCGTGCATATACGTTGCCGACAATGTACTGATTCAGCCAGTCGTGCATCAGGCCCCATTCGGAAATTAAACTGAACGATGTGCCGTCGCCATCAATTGATGACATGTATGTCTGTTTGCGCGATACATCCAGCCAGTGCAGGTCCAGGAACGCGTTTCCGTATGCACGCATCTTGGTTCCCAGATTTTGCAACAGGTACGCGCCGATGCCAAAGTTCGTGTCGGCGACATCGATATCAATGCTGCCCGCAATGGGGGTGCCCGGTTTATAGCCCAAATCCATATGGTCGTCGTTACTGCCCGACATATGGGACACGCGGCCCGCCAGACCCAAAATCAACGTCTCGTTCTCTTGCCAGTCATAGCCACCGGTAAAGCTGAACCGGTTGCCGTCGGCGTGGTGGCCGTCCGCTTCGCGCTGGCTGAACATGCCGAAATCAAATTCGCCCCATGCCTTGCGCAGATTGCGGTTACGGTTCCAGATGAATTCGTCCAGCATATGGTCTTCGAAATCACGGAACGACGTGTGCTCGTTCAACGCGATGCTGCCCGCCATCTGTTCAATCTCGCGTGCCTGGAACAGGCGGCTGAAGCGGGACAGGGCGGCGCCGTCACGCGTCTGGTCGTAATATTCCATACGGTCATAGAGCTGGTTCGCCATCTGTTCCATATTCGTGCCCTTGAATATGACCGGAATGGCGTCAATCGGCGTACGGTTGTTGAATTTCATATCCTGCAGCTGGCCCGCAATCAGGTCGTCCAACGCACCGGCGGATACATATTCACCCTTTGTGTGTGTCGGGTCGCGGCCGACGACCGGCTGAATCTTGAACATTGCCAGGGGGCCGCCAAAGCGCGGGTCAAACACGATGAACATGTCGTTCATTGTGCCGGTGCCGTCCGTGTCGCGCACTGTCAAATACGCCGGCAGGTCTTCGTCTGCGCCGTTGAACACCTCGGCATTGCCATAATAGTCAAAGCATTTCGTGCCGTCCGCATTACAGAACTGAACATTCAGATTGCGTATTTTTGTCGCCAGTTCTTCGATGCCGCCCTCCGCGTGCAGCAGCCATATCGCCGTGCCCTGGTCAATCATGTCGAATATTCTGATGCCCATCTGGCCGGTTTTTGCCGTCGCTCCACCCAGATTCAAAATATCCGTATGCAGGTCGGTTATGAACTTGCCCCCGACGGAAATCAAAGGCTCGCCATCAACGGGCTTGGTTATTTTGCCCAGATTGTTTCCTTCATCCGTGTTGACGGTGGCCCAATAGTTCTGGGTTGTTCCGCCGGTTGTCGCAAACGGCAGTATTGCGGCGACCAATCCACTGTTGTCATTGAAGGTATAGTTGCCGCCAATGCTCATGTGTTTCAGGTTTTCAAAGCGTGTATTGCCGGAAACATTGCCGCCAACGCCGACATTCAGCCATTTGTCCGCGCCCGGGCCCACCACGCGCAGGCCGGTCGCATCAATGTTTTCGGCCACGTCAAGGCTTTCCGTGTTCAATATCATTTGTCCCGATGTCTGGGTGATGCCCGTTACATCAACATAAGACGCGGTGATTGTGTAATTGTTTGATTTTACGTTTACGTCGCGGTTTGACAGCATGCCGGTATAATTTTGATACAGCATGCGCTGCTCAAACGCGCTGCCCGTTTTTAAGCCCGCACCGGCCAGAACGGTCGTTCCGGTCCAGTCAATCGCGTTTGCGGTTGTCAGGCCTGTGCCGGAATCCAGTGTCAATGCGCCGGTGGACTTAATCGTTTCCGTTATGTCGATTCCCGTGCGCGCGACCAGTGACAGCGTGGCGTCGTTTGTGACGCTTTTCGCACTGATTTTGCCGGAATTTGAACCGATATACGCCATGCCGCTGTTTGCGATGATATTGCCGGTAATCGTGGCATTGTTGGTCATGTTATAGGTGTTCATGTTGCCGTTCGCGATAAAGTCGCCATTTACCGTCAGCGAATCGGCGGACATGTTGCCGGAACGTGTGATATTCAGCGCACCGACATTGGCGTTGTCGTCCTGAACCATGTTGCCGTTTACCGTGACGGGGCCGCGGATTACCGTGTCATCGGCCGCGATATTGACAACTGCGCCGTTGGCAATGTCCATCGCACCGTTTGCGGTCAGCGAATCGGCCGCCGTGATATCCATTGTGCCGGCCGCGGCGTTCAGGGCGCCGGTTGTTATATTTGTTGCAACCAATTCCGCGCTGTTGTTGTTGGTCAAATCCGACATTTGTATGGTTGCGGCGTCTATCTTCAAGGCACCGGTTGTCGCGACGGTAACCGCATTGTAAACATATGCCGTGCCGGCGGCGGTCATGTTTAACGTACCGTTGTCGGTGATTGTGCCGCTGACCGTGATATCACGACCGGACGTCAGATTCAGCGTGTTCACCGATGCCAGGTTGATTGCGCCGGCGGCAATGTCGCCGTTTTCATGCGTCGTTTTTAATGTCAATGTGTTGGTGTCTTTGACAATCAGGCCGGTTGCCGGGTCCACGGCGGGGTTGTTGAACCAGATTGTGTCGGCGATATTTATTCCATTTTTATTTGTCGCGGTAATCAGGTTGCCGTGCGTTATGAACTGGCCGTTGCCGGACAGGCTGCCGACGGTTGTTTCAGCGCCGTAAAATTCGATGGAGCCTGTATTGTTGCCGGTATCTTTCTTTGCCGTAACATCGCCTTTAATCGTTGTGGCATTATTTACATTGTCGCCGAATATCAGATGGCCCAGGCCCATGGCGTCAACATTTCCGTTAACCGTTATGATGTTGTTGCCGCTAATAAACTGGGCTGTGCGTGAGAAGTCGCTTTGCGTGGCATTGACGTCGCCGCCAATTAACAGGCCGTTCGCCGATGTTAATACAAAGTTTTGCACGCCTGCGCCGCCGATATTGACCGCGCCCGCGGCCAGTACCGGTGTCGCGGACAGCGTTACGTCGCCGTTAATCTGGGTTTCGCCGTCAACGGTTATGTTTGTTGTGGAGAGGCCGATATTCAGGCAGCCCCCGGTGACGCGCATGTCGCCGTTAATGTCAATCAATCCGATTAAAGAATTCAATTCGGTTATGCCGCCGGCCGCGTACAGCGCACCCAACGACACCTCGCCCGAATTTTTATCGGAACCCAATATCGACATTGTGCCGTCGTTGTTCGTGATTGTGCCGGTAATATCGATTTCGCGCGAATCGATAAGCATGTTGCCGCCATTGTTTGTGACGGTGCCGTTGACCGTTACCTTGCCGGTTGTCGAGGTCAGCGATGAAATATGCATTTCGCCGGAATTGGTAACCGATGCCGGTGTCGCGGCGGTGCCGATTGTCACGCCGCCTTCGCCGGATATTGTTGTTGTCGCGCCCGACGCGTTAACGACCGCGCCGCCGATATCCATTGTGCCGGCCGCCGCCAATGTGGTTGTGCCGGAATTTGCCGTAACGCCGTTTGCTATCGCGATATTGCCGCCGGTTGTTCCGTTCGCGGTAATATTTAAATTCACGCCGGAGTTTGTTACGGAATTTGCGGTTAAAGTCCGGGCGGTGATGTTCATGTTGGCATTTGTGTTTGAAACACCGTCAGACTGGCCGTTTATTATGTCCGTCGCCAAGTTTAATCCGCCATTGCGCACCGTTACATTAAATGTGTTCAGCTTGTTCGAGAACAGCTGTAGCCAGTTGTCATCGCTGCCGACGTCCAATGTACCCGTAGTCAGGTCGAATTTGTTTTTGATGTCCATGGCACTGGTGTCGAATCCGTTTGCCAGGGTTAGGGCGCCGGTTATGTTCAGTGTCAAATCGCCGCTGTTGACAAAAGATGCGTTGCGATGTGCATAGGTGCCGTCGTCTTTGGTTGATGAATCCGTTCCGTTCACGGTAAGGTTTTCGGCCGTGATAACCATATTTCCGCCTTCGTTTGTCATGGCGCCCGCCACGGTAATGTCGCCGGCGGTGTTAATCTTCATAGAAGTGCCACCTTTGTTTTCGATAACGCCGGCGGACGTCAGGTTGCCCGACAAATTGATGTTCATTGCGCCGGCGTTGTTCTGAATGTTGCCGGATTGCAGCGTGCTGGCCGCGATATCCGTTTGCGTTGCATTGTCGGACGATATAATCGTGCCGCCGTTTGTGTTCAGGCCGCCGGTCATTATAATATTGCCGTCCGCATCCAGATGGCCGATTGTCATCGTGCCGCCCATATTGGCGATAGAGCCGGTTGACATCGATTCGGCGTTTATATCCATGGATGTCGCGTTGGTGTTGTTGCGAATCGTTCCGGTTGTGGTAAATGCGCCGATATTTGTCAAATCCAGGCGCCCGCTGTTATCCAGTGCGATATTGTCCGCCGCGCCGATTGTCATGGATGTTGTGTTGCCGCCGGTTTGGCCGATTTTCAAGTAATTTCCGTTTTCAACCTGTAACATGGCGCCGATGCTAATCGGGCCGGCGGATGTGATTGTAAATCCGTCCGCGGTGCCGGCGGTCGTCTCATTTAATATAAATATCCAGCCTGTTTCCGTACCGGCATTGCGACCGACAATCAGACCGCCCGTAATATCAATGCCGTTATTGTCCACCGTCAAGGATTTTGCGGGCTGTTCCCGGTCGGGATTGTTCATTATTACGACACTGTTGTCCGACGCCGTCAGATGCAGTGTTGTATCCGTGACGTTGATTATTCCGTTATTGTCGGACGGAAATAAATCAGTGGTGGCTGCCATCGCGCCAATCGGAGTCAGGCAGAAAATAAAAGAAAATAGCTTTTTTATCATATTTTTTTGTTTATTTTTGATTCTGATTGTGCTCTTATTGTTCAACAAATTGGTAAGGTAAGGCAAGTCAAAAAATACGATTTGTAAAGACTAATTTTTGTAAAGAAGGAGAAAATAATGTTTGAAATCAAAAAAGTGCATGCGCGCCAGATTATGGACAGCCGCGGCAACCCTACGATTGAATGCGATATTGAACTGAGCGACGGCGCATTTGGCCGCGCGGCGGTCCCCAGTGGCGCATCGACCGGTTCGTTTGAGGCGTTGGAACTGCGTGACGGTGGCGATGCATATATGGGCAAGGGCGTTAGCAAGGCCGTTTCGAACGTAAACGACATAATCGCACCGGCAATCATGGGCATGGACGCGTCCGCGCAGACCGAATTGGATGAAAAAATGCTGGCGCTGGACGGCACACCGAACAAGGACAAACTGGGGGCGAACGCAATCCTGTCTGTTTCCATGGCGGCGGCGCGCGCGGTTGCGGCGGCGAAAAAGATGCCGTTGTACAAATATCTGGCGTCCGTGTATGGAAACGCGAATCCGCACGTTTTGCCGCGTCCGATGATGAACATTATCAACGGCGGTGCGCATGCGGACAACGGTCTGGACGCCCAGGAATTCATGATTATCCCGAACGGCGCCAAGACGGAAGTCGAAGCGATTCGCATGGGCAGTGAAATCTTCCACAATCTGAAAAAGATTCTGAAAAAGCACGGCAGCTCAACCAACGTTGGTGACGAGGGTGGTTTTGCACCGAATTTCCATTCGTGTGCCGAGGCGTTGGACACCATTATCGAGGCCATCAAGGCGGCGGGTTACATCCAAGGCGACCAGGTTTCCATCGGTCTGGACGTTGCATCGTCTGAATTCTACAAGGACGGCGTATACGCGTTCGAGGGCAAGAAACTGTCCGCGGACGAAATGATTGCGTTCTATGAAAAGCTGATTGTGGATTACCCGATTATCTCTATCGAAGACGCGCTGGCCGAAGAAGACTGGGAAGGCTGGAAAAAGCTGACTGAAAAAATCGGCGGCAAATGCCAGTTGGTCGGCGACGATTTGTTCGTGACAAATCCGGCGCGCCTGAAAAAGGGTATCGACAACGGTGTTGCTAATGCAATTTTGATTAAGGTAAATCAGATTGGTTCTTTGACCGAAACACTGCGCGCCATCAAGATGGCCCAGGACGCGAATTACGCGGTTGTAATCTCGCACCGCAGTGGCGAAACCGAAGATACGACGATTGCTGACCTGGCGGTTGCGACAAACGCGGGCCAGATTAAGACAGGCTCTATGTCGCGTACGGATCGTATGGCAAAGTACAACCAGCTGATTCGTATCGAAGAAGAACTGGGCACATCTGCGAAATACGGCCTGTAAAGCGGCAGGTCTTATTGACTGGATTGCTTCGGCATTCGCCTCGCAATGACAATGATTCTAGAACGACTGTCATTGCGAGGGGCCCCGGCCCCGTGGCAATCCAGAAAAGGAAAGAAGAAAGGAAAGCACGTGCAGATATCGCCGGACATTTTGCTGTATGCAAAATATGCGGGTGCCGCAATGATACTGCTCATCATTGGTCTGGCGCCGGCATGGCTGGCGCGCCAGACCAAAAAGGATAAATGGGATATGGGTCTGATACGCGTGGCCAGCTGGCTGTTCGGATGGACCGGTGTCGGTTGGCTGTGGGCGCTGTATTGGGCGGTACGTAAATAAAAAATCCCGGAAATTCCGGGATTTTTTATTTCAGTTCACATATCTCGGTAAAAACGTATTCCCCGGTCGTGTCTGAAAATGTTGTATTTGCTGGGGCGTACATCATGCAGGACCCCTCTGGTGATGGCATCAGGCAAGAGGTCGTTGAATTTATTGCCACATATCCCGCCGGACATGTGCTGTTTGCGATTTGTATCATCGGTTCAACAATTGTTGTATATCCGCTGGGGCATGTGGTGGCGGGTGAGGCGGCACGTAATGATAATGGCATTACAATCAGTGACAGTATTATAATAAATTGTTTTTTCATAATATTCTCCGGTTTAGTCGGTTAGATTTGAAAACATGGCTGCCCGAACGGTTGGGTTGCCAACAATGATTTGGCAGTTGTTTACGCAATCGTGCATACATTGTTGCGTGGTTTGTCGTGCGGCCCCATGAACCCATTTTGATACAGCGGGTGATACCATTTTGCACCAGCATTCGGTATTGGCGCTGAAGTCGGAGGATGATATTTCTATATCATCGGATACGTCGGCTAGATTACCTTCGGTACTACCGCATATTGCCACGCCTTTTACTGCTGTTTCGCCACATGTGCCAGACCAATTGGTTTTATTGTATATACTGGCACTACTGGGATTATATGTTGTCGATGATGATAATTTTACGCATTTGGTTGCAGATAGCGTTGGTCTGGTTGCCATAATAAGTAATGCGGTGGTGGTCAATAATATCGTATTTTTCATTTTTTGTGTCTCCTGTCTTTTTCAAAATGAAAAACCACCAAATTTTGGTGGTCAGGAGGTTGAGAACAATTGTACGAATTGTGTCGCGTATTGAATATTCCGCGAACCCTCCTGACCAGCGGTCAGGAGTTTGTTTTTCGTCTTAATAGTAAAATTGGCGCAAATGCGCGCCCATAGGTTTCTATTCCGACGCGTACACCGGGTTCTCACACCCCATTGGCAGAACACCTGCCAACGTGTCTATTATATGAGAGATAATATGAAAATACAAATGAAAAAAGCCGGATTTTTTTATGCTATTCGCCGCCGGTCATGTATGTCGCGACAGTGCATAAACATTTGCGCTGGGGTGCGGTCATTTTAGCGTACATTATATTTATCGTCTTGGCGATATGCGGGTCCTGCATGTACGGTGCGGTGGCGCCGTCAACCAGTTGGCCCACCGTCATTTCAAATGCGGTGGCGATTTTATGCAGCGCGCCGGCGGCAATTCGATTGTCGGCCGATTCGTATTTCTGTATTTGCTGAAACGTGACGCCGGTGACGCGGGCCAGGTCTTTTTGGGACATTCCCATTTTTGTGCGTTGCATCGCGATAATACGCCCCAGGCGCCTGTCAAAATCATCGGCAATATGTTTACGTCCGCTCATTCCCGGTTTCCCCCGTTTTTAATAATAAAAAACCACATGAAAAGTTCAGGTGGTTGGGGTTAAGAAACAATACAAAAGAAATTGCCCCGTTTATTCAATATATTCACGGGCCCCCAACCAAAGGGTTGGCAGTTTTTACGCCCACGCAGGCAACTTTTGTATTAAAGAGGTTTCTTAGTCCCCTATAACGGAATAATACCGGTTATGCGTCCATTATATCATTGCGATGCCTGATTTCCACCAAAAAACAGCGCAATAAAAATATAAAAAACCATCACAGGAAAGACGGGTTGGAGGTTAGCATTGGCATACCAAGATGCGCGACCGCTTATTTATGTATATCACGGCCTCCAACCCAGTTGGGTTGGATTTTTCGCCCGCGTGGGCGCTTGGTACCGAGATGCTACTCCCGCATAACGGCAAAACACCGTTACAATATGTACTATATCCTAAAAATGTGCTGAATGCAAATAATTACTGGATTGCCACGTCGGCGCAGGCGCCTCCTCGCAATGACAATGAAGTGTAATTGTGTACTTCCTCCCCATTGTCATTGCGAGCGTATGCGAAGCAATCCAGTAAATAATGAACATAACCGCTTTGTTCTGGATTGCCACGTCGGTGCAGGCGCCTCCTCGCAATGACAGTCGGCCCAGACACGTTGTCATTGCGAGGGAACGTAGTGACCGCTGCAATCCATAAAAAAAACGCCCCAAACGGGGCGTTTTGAAATATTTCATTATTCCATTAAAATGGAATGTCGTCGCCGATTTCGGCAACGGATATTTCCTCTCGCGGGGCAGGGGCCGCCGCCGGTGCGCCGTAATCGCCGCCCGGCATGCCGCCGTCCATCGCCTTTACACCGCCCAGAATTACCATCTGGCCCGCGAACGGGTTTAACACAACCTCGGTCGTGTAGACATCCATCCCTTGCTGGTTCTGCCATTTGCGGGTTTTCAGCGCCCCTTCCAGGTACAGTTTTGTTCCCTTTTGCAGCATGCGTTCGGCAACATCAACCAAGTTCGGGTTGAATATTACAACGCGATGCCATTCGGTCTGTTCTTTCTGTTCGCCTGTCTGGCGGTCGCGCCAGCGCTCGGATGTCGCCAGTGAAAAGCTGACCACTTTCTGGCCGCTGTTCATTGTGCGAACCTGTGGGTCCTGGCCCACGTTGCCAACCAGTATGACTTTGTTTATGCTGCCTGCCATATCTTCTTCCTTTGTTATTTTTTCCTATGATTGATTTGAGCAGGAAAACGGACAAAAAGCAAGGGGAAACATGTGCTATCCCGGGAACTTGACTTTTGCGGCGTTTTGTGCTATTATATACGGCATATGGGGCGTGGTTCTGCGTACCCCTTTCCCACAAAAGGATTTTATATGCATATCAATGAACTGAAGGCGAAATCGCCAAAGCAATTATTGAAAATGGCCGAAGACATGGGTATTGAAAACCCGTCGCAGTTAAATGTTCAGCAGCTGCGCTTTGCCGTTATGCGCGTGTTTGCCGCCGATAAAAAGGTAACGCTGATTGGCGACGGCGTTCTGGAACGCATGCAGGATGGGTTTGGTTTCCTGCGCGCGCCGGAAAGCAATTATCTGGCCGGGCCGGACGATTTGTATGTTGCGCCCGCGCTGATTAAAAAATATGGATTAAAGACCGGCGATTATGTCGAGGGGCAGATTCAGGCGCCGCAGAACGAATCGGAACGCTATTTCGCGCTGGAAACGATAGAGCGCGTTAACGGCGGAAATCCGGAACAGTTGCGCCACCGTGTGTCGTTTGACGATATGACGCCGCTGTACCCGGACGAGCAGTTAAAGATGGAGGTCGAAGGCGACAAGGACAAGGGACGCAGCCTGTCCGCGCGTGTTATCGATTTGATATCTCCGACGGGCAAGGGCCAGCGCAGCCTGATTGTTGCGCCGCCGCGCACCGGTAAGACGGTTATGCTGCAGAACATTGCGCATTCCATCGCGACAAATTATCCGGATGTAAAATTGATAGTTCTGTTGATTGACGAACGCCCCGAAGAGGTTACCGACATGCAGCGCAGCGTCAAGGGCGAGGTTATATCGTCCACATTTGACGAGCCGGCCGCGCGTCATATTCAGGTTGCCGAAATGGTAATCGAAAAGGCCAAGCGTTTGGTAGAGGCAGGCCAGGACGTTGTTATCTTGCTTGATTCCATTACCAGACTCGGTCGTGCGTACAATACGGTTGTCCCAAGCAGCGGCAAGGTTTTGACCGGTGGTGTCGATGCGTACGCGCTGCAGCGGCCGAAACGCTTTTTCGGTGCGGCTCGTAATATAGAGGGCGGCGGCAGTTTAACCATTATTGCGACGGCGCTGGTCGATACGGGCTCCAAAATGGACGAGGTTATTTTTGAAGAGTTCAAGGGAACCGGCAACAGCGAAATTATTCTGGACCGCAAGCTGTCCGACAAGCGCGTATATCCGGCGATTGACATTACAAAATCCGGCACGCGCAAGGAAGACCTGTTGGTGGGCAAGGAATTGCTGTCGAAAATGTATGTGCTGCGTCGCATTATAAATCCGATGGGCACGCTGGAGGCGATGGAGTTCCTGTTGGACAAATTGCGTTTGACAAAGACGAATGCGGACTTTTTCGGTTCCATGAATCAGTAAACAAAAACGCCCGTCCGGGCGTTTTTAATTTTTGTAGTAACAATCACCGGTGTATGTGCCGCTGCCGCTGGTGTCGCTGAACGCCGTGCCCGCCGGGATATAGCATTCGGTGATTGCGGTTGCGCCCGCGCCCGCGGTTGTGCCATATACGCCGCCCGACGAGGGGCATCGCGTGCATGATTTGTCGGTGCCGTAATATCCCTGTTTGCATCGATATGCGCATGACGGGTTTAATAGTGTGCCGCCGCATATTGTTTGATAGTTTGTGCCCGAAACGTCCGACCAGGCCAGACGGTCGGGGCATTCCGACGGGCATTCGCCGCCGATGGGTTCAAAACTTAACGGACAGTCGTTGTACGTGATTGTTTCATATGATGAAATCTTTACGGATTTCTCCGTGGGGGTCGAACCGTCTTTGCATGTTTTGCAATCGTAGTACTTGGCGGAACCGCATGTGATTAAGCGGTTTATTATTGCACAATTACCGGTGTCTGATGGCGACGGGTTATAGAAGCATGATGTCGGCGTCGTGGTAATCGCATATGCCGATGCCGTCAATGTCGTAATAAATATACATACTAGGTATTTGCGCATGATTTTATCCTCCGTTGGTGGTTTTAAAACCACCGTTTTATTTCGGCATTTTTTAGTGTTGACAATGGCTTGTTTCCCGGGATAAAATGAATGCAGACAAGCGATTAGGAAAACGGTCCCTTGCATTAGGCATGGGATTTTTTTGTATAACCGATTAAATTAAGTCAAAAAATTCACATATAAAATTCACGGGATTTTGAAATGAGGGCGCTTTATCTGTTTGGCGGCGTGGCGGCGGCGATTTTGTTTGCATATTTTGCGGGGCGGGCGGTGGGTACGGCCGAATGCCGGGCACGAGTTGCCGCACAAAATGCGGATGCGGTTGCCGCGGCGCATACGGTGATTATTGAAAAAGAGAGAAAAATAGATGCAGAAACATATCGTATGGGTGCTGGCGATATTCGTCGCGTCCTGCGCGAAAAATACACCATTGCCGAATAATGTGTGCGCCCCGGCCAGATGCGCGCCAATATACGGGCGCGCGGCGGACTGGGGCATTATCAGCGATGAATTGGCGCGCAATATCTATCGACATAACAAAATGTGTGAAGAGATAAATAGGTAATTGACAATTTATTTGTTTTGTCTATAATCCTCGCATGGAATCGAACATGCATGCTTTTTCATCTGTTGAATTTCGGCCAAAGCATCGGGCGCTGACAAATCTGATGCGGCGCAACTGGGAACGCGGGCCGGCGTGGTGGCAAAAAATTTTATCAAAATGCACGATTGCGCCGTATCTTGGCGCGTTGCCGCCAGAGCTGCGTGCGCGTGTGACAAAGGAAAATCTGTCGGCCGTCACGCATCAATTTCGCATGATTTTGGAAGATTTTCTAATCGCCAACATTCGTGATATTCAGGCCGCGACCGACGGGCCCATGTATGAATTGCCTGAAATGGGGCGGCTGTTTGGCGCGTCTTGTGTTTTGGAGTTCGGGCCCATAAATTTCGCGGGCTTTCGCATATGGTCGGGATGGGCCGGGATTGTGTGCAAAATGTCTTTTCCGGAAATAAACGCCCAATATGCGCTGAAAATATTTGATTCGCGCAGGGATGACTATTACGACCATGGCGCCAGCTGTGAAATCCCGACCGCATTTGCCGCCGCGCACGCCGAGCCGCGTGACAATTCCCGCGTATATATGGCGTCGGTTATATACGAGCCGTATCTGCTGTCGCGCTGGGAAGGGGATGTCGTGGACGGCCGCGTTCGCAAAAATGAAAACGAGATTTTTGTAACGTCGTCAAAGGAATCCGAGTCCCGTAACTATCGCCGCGGACGTCGTATCGATTACGGCGAAACGTACCGCACCGCATATGGCGCGGCCAGCTATCGTGTGCGTAAAATGTGCCGTACCATAATGAATGCGGCGAAAAGAAACGATTTGGACAGCCTGCGCCGCCTGGCGCAGGACGCGTCCGTCGCCGCGCCGGCCGCGCATGACGATTTTTGCAAAGCCATGGATTTGGCGGCCGGCACAATGTGCATTGATATTTATGGAATGATTAAAAATTCCGTCGGGTCAAAAAGCTATTGATTCGCGGCAATGCCAACCAGTTCACGCACGGCGTTCGCCGATGTCTCGTCGCCGCTGGGGGCGTATTCAACAAACTCAAAACTGTGTGCGTCGGCAAATTCCCGTGTCAAACGGCGCGCCGCATACATGCTGATGCCGCCGGATTCCGGGACCAGAACGTCTTTGAAATACATCGGGTCTATGGCGTCAAAGTCAAACGACACGACAAACGGGCGGCCGTCCAGGCGTCGGCGGATTTCGGTTATTGCGTCGTCCAAATCGCCGTCTGTCTGTAATTCGTCGTCGGCGCGCATGAATATGCCGTTTTCACGAACAAAATTTATTTCCGCCGGTTCATAGGAACGACTGCCCAGATAGAACAGGTTTTCCGGTTTCAGTGCGGGGAACTTTTTCTGCAGCGACAGCCAGCGCGCGTCACCCTGGCCCAGGTTGGCGCGAACGTTTGTTCCGTGCGGTGCGCCGGACGCTTCTTCGGCAGAGCTTTCCGGGGTATGAATATCCAAATGCGCGTCAATGTACACCAGGCACAAATCCTCGTCCGGCATCTGGTCGGCAATGGCGGCAAAGTGACCGAAATTCACGCTGTGGTCGCCGCCGATAAAAATGTGGCGGCCGGCCGGTGTCGCGACATAAATTTTTTTGTGAATTTCAAATGCGTCGCCAAAGCGGTCCGCCATGCATTCATCGGCCGATACCGGGTCCGCCGACACAATCGTCCAGCGGCCGCCGGGGAACATTTCACGTACCGCCGCCGGCGCCAGGGCGGGGCCCCCCTCTACGATTTTTGCGGTTGCGCCGCGACCGTATTCAATACCTAAAAAACTAGTCACTGTAACTCTCCACTATGCTTTCGGCGGCGTTCTTTATTTTTGCCAATCCGGATTCGTATGTCGCGCAGTCGCGGGCAATCTCGGACCGGTATGCGTCGCGCATGTTGGTCGCCATGTATCCGCATCCGCGCAGATGCTGAACGCAATAATCATGACCTGTGGCAAATGTCTGCTGGCCGCGGACGCGGCTTTCCGTGCCGGCCCAGTTTATGTTCAGCGCATTCTCCAATTTTACCCATGAATTATCGCCGGTGTATTTCCCGATTGTTTCATCCCAGTATTCGTTCATTTCTGCATCCGACCACGTGTTTGAACTTTGCAGTCGCAGTATTTGCTGAATCAAATTATCAATGGCGGGCTGGTATTCGGCGTCTATCTGGGCCAGTTTCGCACTGCAATAGCAACGGTCGTATGCGGTCTTTTCACGGCGGCAATATCCGTTCATGCATTCCGTATAATCGGCCAAGCACCGCGCCGACGGCAAAGTCTCGGTCGTGTTCAGGGCCGCGGCGGCAACGGCATTTTGTGCCGCGGTGTTTGTTTGGGAACCGTCGCCGTGGTTTGTGTTGCCTATCACCGAGCTGTAACCGCGCGCAGAACGGGCCGCCATTCTTTGTGCGGTGTTTGTTCCGGCGCGCGCAACGACGCGGCGGCCGGTTGTATTGTTTGCGGACGTGGCCGCAGATGTGGTTGCCACGCGTGCCGATGACGCGGCGGTATTGGCGGATGTCGAACCGGCCGTCGTGCGCGTCGCGGAGCGCGACACGACACGGCGCGGCGCCGACAGCTGCTCTGTTTTGGTAATTACGTTTATTGGATTGGAACCCTGATTTGGCGTGACGCCCGGATTTAAATCGGTGCGCATCTGGTTGTTAAGATACGGGTACATATAGTTGTAATTATACGCCGCATTCGGTGATGCGGTCGCACTGCGTGCGCCGGTGTTGCGCGTTGTGACCGCACCGGCCGGCATGGCCGCGGCCAGTAATATAACAAACATACAAACAGCGCGTTGCATAATCATTACTTTCATTGTAGAAATTTTAAGGATTTTAGACAAGCACAAAAATTTGCAATTAGGAAAAAGGGTTGTTATACTGGCGCATGTAATCGGGGCGTAGCTCAGTCTGGTAGAGTGCTTGCTTTGGGAGCAAGATGTCGCATGTTCGAATCATGTCGCCCCGACCATTGGAATTCTAGGTCGTGCGGTAGTGCGGCGTTTTGTTTTTAGTGCGATTTTTTTCTGGGTTATTATTCTTGTATTGCGGGCTTGAATTTTTATTAAAAAATGTAATAATTATGAAACGACAATAATCCTAAATTTATACCCCAGGAGAGAGGAATGCCAAAAGCAAAAAAACAGGATAAATCGCCGGTTGTTGCGTCGGCTGTGATGGATGCGGATGTGGCAAAGAAAAAGAAAGCGCGCCGCATGGCTTTTATCGTCGGTGGTGTGGCGGCGGTATGCGTCGGTGCGGTTATATTAAAGCATGTTTTGACGTCGGGGCCCTTTATGTATGCGGGTACGCTGGAGACGACAAAGGTTGTCGTCGCGGCGCGTGTCGCGTCCGACATATCCGATGTCTATGTGGCCGAGGGGGATGCGGTTGTTCGCGGCCAGCCGTTAATGGAGCTTAGCTGTGACACGTATAAAATCTTGGCGACGCAGATTGACAACGATTACAGCCGCGCACAGGCCCTGTCGGAGCGCGGGCACATGTCCCAGGCGGAATTTGATGTTTTGACCCGCAACAAGCAGGACAACGATTTAAAGCTGCAATGGTGCCGCGTTTCGGCGCCGATGGACGGCGTTGTGATTACAAAGTTCCGCGAGCCGGGCGAGGTTGTGGCGCCGGGAACCGCGCTGATATCATTGGCGAACCCGTATGAGATATGGGCGTATTTTTATGTGCCGTACACCATGCTGCACCGGCTGCATGTCGGCCAGACGGTTGAAGGCATTTTGCCGGAGGCGGACAACAGACAATTTACCGGGAAAATTGTAAAGATAAGTGAAGAGGCGGAATTTACGCCAAAGAATGTTCAGACGCGCGAGGAGCGTACGCGACTGGTTTACGGCGTAAAGGTTATGTTTGACAACCCCGATTTGACGCTTAAGGCCGGAATGACAATAGAGAGCGCCCTGGTAAATGAATAAGGTTGAAATCAATATTTCAAACGTCTCGAAAAAGTTCAAGGAAGTGAATGCTTTGGACGACGTGTCGATGCGGTTCGAGACGGGAAAGCTGTACGGGGTAATCGGACCGGCGGGCGCGGGAAAAACGACGCTGTTTCGGTTGATGCTGCAACTGATGCGCGGTGACGCGGGAAATATAGAATTTATTGCCGACGGACGGTCTGTAAAGTTTGCGGATTTCGCCCAGCATATCGCGTACATGCCGCAAAGCCAGAGCCTGTATGCGGATTTGTCGATAGACGAGCATTTGGATTTCTTTAAGAAACTCTATGGCATCGGCGACGCGGAATATGCGAAGAAAAAGCAGGAGCTGGTGCATCTGGCGCGGTTGGATAAATTTTTGGACCGAACGGCCGGGAATCTGTCGGGCGGAATGTATAAAAAACTGGGGCTGATGTGTGCACTGTTGCGTTCGCCAAAGGTTATGCTGCTGGACGAGCCGACGAACGGCGTCGACCCGATAAGCCGTCGCGAATTCTGGAGCCTGTTGCATGCGTCGCTGGCGCAGGGGATTCTGGTTATCATGACCACCGCGTACATGGACGAGGCCGAACGCTGCAGCGAGGTTGTTTTGATGGAACAGGGGCGCGTTCTGGCGGCGGGCGAGCCGCGTGATTTGTTGAGCCGTTACAAATGTGCAAACTTTGATGAATTTTTCCTGAAGCGCGGGGGTGAAAAATGACTGCGCCGATTGTTGACGTTCAAAATTTATCGGTTATATTCGGCGACTTTTTCGCGGTGCGCGACGTGTCGTTTCGTGTGGCCCCGGGCGAGATTTTCGGATTCCTGGGGGCGAACGGAGCGGGCAAGACGACAACGATACGCGTGTTGTGCGGTCTGCTGCCGGGCAGTCGCGGCCGCGTCATAATAGACGGGGCGGAATTTGTCGCCGGGCGCGAGAATATCATAAAGCAAAAAGTCGGCTATATGTCTCAGCGCTTTACGCTGTACGACGGGCTGTCGGTAAAGGAAAATTTTGATTTTGCGGCGTCTTTACGTGGACTGGGGCGGTCGGAATATCTGGCAAACCGCGGGCGGCTGCTTGACTTTATTGGGTTTGATGCAGACTTGAACACGGTGGTAAAAGATTTGCCGGGCGGAATAAAGCAAGAGGTTGCGCTGTGCGTATCGCTGTTGCACGACCCGAAAATCGTATTTCTGGATGAGCCGACGGCCGGCGTCGCGCCGGTGGCGCGCAATCGCTTTTGGCGCTTGATTAAAGATTTGGCCGCGTCGGGCAAGACTGTGTTCGTGACGACGCATTATATGGACGAGGCGGAAAACTGTAACCGCATTGCGCTGATGCGGGCGGGCGAGCTGATTGCGGTGGACACGCCGGCGGCGCTGAAGCGCGCGACATTTGGCGACACGCTGTATAATTTTACGCCGCGCGGGAATGTTCAGATACTGGCCCATTCCCCAGATATGGAGATATGCGAGCCGTACGGTCGCCACTGGCATGTGAAATTCAAAGACGGTGTGAATGCAGCGGCGGCGCTGCGACGCTATAAATCCGATTTTGATATAGAGAGAATACAGCCGTCGCTGGAGGACGTTTTTATCAGATTGGTTGAGGGGCAGAACAGATGAAGCGCTTTTCCATGCGTCGAATGGGCGCCATTTTTTCCAAGGAATTCAAACATATATTTCGCGACCCGTTTACGCTGCTGATGGCGTTGATGCTGCCGCTGGCGATTGTCTTGATATTGGGAAATTCAATCGAATTTAACGTGAAATCCATAAACATGGCGTATCATGACGCGGACCGGACGGAAAGTTCGCGCAGGCTGCTGGAAACATTCGCCAGTTCAAATTATTTTCGCCCGTTTTCAATAGACAATCCGGAGCAGGGCTTTGCGGACATTGTCGATGAACGTGCGCGCGTCATGGTGTCCGTTGCGCCGGACTTTGAACGGAATGTGCTGGGCGGCGGTACGGGGCATGTTCAGATATTGCTGGACGGGGCGGACAATTCGTCCGTTATGGCGGTCGTGAACTATTTGAACACGATAAATCAAAAGGCGTATCTTAAAATTTTGGACATGCCGCAGAGCATGGCGGCGCAAAATTTGTCTTTCAAGACAAGGTATCTGTTTAATCCCGAACTTAATTCGCGATGGTTTTCCGTGCCGGGATTGTCGGCGGTTATAATTGCGCTGGTTGCGATTATGTTAACGACGCTGACCATATGCCGCGAATGGGAGCGGGGGTCGATGGAAATGCTGCTGTCAACGCCGGCGACGTCATTGGAGATTATTCTGGGCAAGGTGTTGCCGTATGCGATACTTAGTTTTGTCGGGTTTGTCTTGGTGTTCGTTGTGGCGCGCGTCGTGTTCGGCGTGCCGTTTGCAGGGCATTATATGACACTGATACTGGGGACGCTGCTGTTTATATTGGGGTATCTGGCAATCGGGCTGTTCATATCCGTATCCACGCACAAGCAGGAGGTTGCGATTCAGTTCGCGTGCATAATCGGGCTGCTGCCGACGGTGGTGCTGTCGGGGTTTGTGTTTCCGGTTGAATATATGAGCCGCGGGTACCAGGTGTTCTCGTCACTGTTTCCGGCGCGCTTTTACATGGACATAACCCGCGACCAGTTTTTAAAGGGCAGTTCCATTGTCGATTTGTGGGTGCTGTTCGCGCTGCTGGGGCTGCAGGCGGTGGTGCTGATGGCGGCATGCCTGGCGCGTTTCAAAAGGACGTTGGAATGAACAGATTCTGGGGATTTTTTAAGAAGGAAATCATCGGCCTGTTGCGCGACCCGGTATTGCTGGTGGCGGTAATGGTTATGCCGGCGGTACAGCTGGTCGTGCTTAGTGGGGCGATAACGCTGGAGGCAAAGAATCTGCGTCTGGCGGTGGATGCCGGCACCGGCGATGTAATGATGGAAAAGATTTACAATCATGCAATCGGGTCGGGCTGGTTCGTGCGCGCGCCGGACATGGACAAGGACCCGGTCGCCGCGGTGCAAAGCGGACGCGCCGACGTCGCGATTGTGGCGCCTGACGGGGGATTGACGCGTGCGCTGGTGCGGGGCGAGGGCGAGATTCAGATTCTAATAGATTCGATGAACATATTAAAGGCCCAGAGCATAGAGGCCTATCTGCAGGGCGTTGTCGTGCGCGCCGCCAAAGAGGCCGGATACAATCTGCCGGCGTCGCCGATTGCGTTTGATTTGCGGATACTGTTCAACCCGCAATTAAACACAAAGTGGTTCATGGTGCCGTCGCTGATTGCGGTTTTGGTGTTTATATCGCTGCTGGTTTTAATTACGATTTCCATCGCAAAAGAAAAGGAAACGGGAACGATAGAAACGCTGATATCGGCGCCGGTGTCAAAGTACGACATTATCATCGGCAAGGTTGTGCCGTACATTCTGGTGTCGTTTTTGATAATGCTGTCGATTCTGGTAATAGGGCTGATGGTGTTCGGAATACCGTTCGTTGGGTCGGGGCTGATGTTCGTGCTGGGGTTCCTGGTGTTCTGCGTGCCGGGGGCGGCGATTGCGGTGCTGTTGGCGAATTTTACCCGAAACCAGCAACAGGCCCTGCTTGGGATTGTGATTGTGGCGTTTATGGCGCTGATGCTGTCGGGGGCTTTGATTCCGACTGAAAACATGCCGACAATGTTGCAGTATATCAGTTATATAAACCCGCTTAGCCATTATTCGTACATGGTGCGCAGTATTATTTTAAAGGGCCCCGACTGGTCTTATTTCGCCCAGCATTCGCTGGCGATGATTGCGGTCGGAATACTGATATGGGTTATCGCGATTAAAAAGTTTAAAACCACGCTGTAATGAAAAGGAAGAAAGATGAAGTGCGTATTTTATTTTAGCATGGCTGTATTGCTGGCGACGATTGGTGCGGCGCGCGCGGACGTTTATTTCGCGCTGCAGGGCGTCTATGACACGAACCCCGTGATTGCAGAGGCGCGGTCGGCGGTCGGTGTCGCGACCAGCGAACTGGACGCGGCCCGTACGGAGACGAAACCGTATCTGGGCATCAATGCGAACGCGGGGCTGGCGCGGACCAAGTTCATGGACCAGACGTTTGACACCACGCCGACCGAAATAGGGGCCACGTTTCAGCAGAATGTATTTCAGGGCTTTTCCACCATGGCGAAAATAAAGGGCGCAAAGGGCATTGTCGCGGCGCGCCAGGCATCGCTGTATGCGACGCAGCAGGACGTGTTCTTAGAGGCGATAAACGCATATGTAAATGTTTTAAACGCGGACGAGGTTTTAAAGCTTAAAAAGAACAACCAGCGCGTTTTACAGGAATATTACGACCTGTGCCGTCAAAAGCAGGAGGTGGGCGTATTAACCGCAACCGATGTCGCCCAGGCGTCCGCCCGCCTTGAGGGGGCCAAGTATCAGACGACCCAGGCTCAGGCGGAATATGACAACGCCCAGGAAACATTTCGCCGCATATACGGCCGGGCCGAAGACAAATATACGGACGTGTCGCTGGAGCGCGTAAAACACCTGTTCCCCGCATCCGTTGACGAGGCCGAAGAATACGCGATGCGCAACCATCCGCTGATTGTTGCGCTGAATGCGCAAGAGGCGGCGGCGCGTGAAAACATAACGGTTGCGCGCAAATCGCGTCTGCCGTCGGTTGATATCAAGGCGTCCGCGATGCAGTTAAACGACATTCCGGTAATTGACGATGTCCGCGACGGCCGTGTCGGTGTGTATTTCAGCATGCCGTTGTATGACAAGGGGAACGCGTCTGCAAACGTTGAAAAGGTGCGCCATACCGTTGCCGGTATTCAGGACCGCACGGTGGACGCCCGTCGCGGAATAGTTGAACATTTGCGCCAGGCGTGGAATACTTATGACGCCCAGACATATGCGATAACCGCGGCCCAGGCGGCGGTTAAGGCGAATCAGCTGGCGCTGGACGGTACGCGCGAAGAGCAGGCGCGTGGTCGCCGTACTGTTTTGGACGTATTGAACGCCGAACAGGAACTGCTGAACTCGCGCGTGTCGTTAAGCCAGGCCCGCCATGGCAAGGTATCCGCTTACTTTGCCGTTTTGGCCGCCACGGGAAAATTAAGCGCCGAAAATTTGGGTATAAAGATTAAAGAATGAAAAAGGGTTGCGGTATGAGCAAAGAAGAAATACAGGCGTATCTTGAGAAAAAGTTCCCCGGCGAAAAGGTGAAATACGTCGGCGCCGGAACCGATTCCACCGCGTTCAAGGTCGGCGGTAAAATATGCCGCTTTCCGCATAACAGCGCCGATGTCTATAAGATGGAGGCCGCGCTGTGCGATTTTATCCGCCCGAACATATCCGTCGCGATTCCAAAGGTTACGATAGTGAACGACGGCGAATATACCTTTGCCGTGCATGAAATGATAATGGGTGGCAAATGGTCGTGGCATAAGTTTTCATGGTCGCCGCGACGCCAGCGGAACCTGTCACGGACATACGCGCGCTTTCTGGCCGAATTGCATGGTGTGGATACCGCTGGGTTGCGCCGTGCGGTGCCGGAAATGGCGGCCACGGTGCCGTATTGCAATCTGGACGAGATATCGGATTTTTTAAGCCGTTTTATGACGCCCGGCCAGATGCGCTGTTTCCGTAAAAATTACGAACGCATAGTCGGCGCATTGGTAAAGGACGAAGACATTGTTTTTGTGCATATGGGATTAAAGGGCGCAAATTCCGTCGTCGCCGATGACGGCGCGCTGTGCGGCGTGTTTGATTTTTGCAGCGGCGGCCTGTACGAGCGCGGGCGTGATTTTGTGTTAAGTTATCTGGGGCGCAACGCCGGGATGTTTCGCGCGGTTCTGCGCGAATACAATAAATTGACCGGCGGCCGCGCCCCAAGCGCCGCGCGCGTCAAAGATTTGGCGGTGATTGAATTTCTGTGGCGGCGCAGGCTGTTCCCGAACGGCGTGTTCCAGCCCCGCAACGACCATTTCATAATGAAAAATATCGCGGTTGCGCTGGCGCGGTTTCACCGGCTGCCAAAGCCGCTGTACTGGGTCATTTACGCACGCATGCTGCGTCGCCTGCGCCGCGGAATAAGTGCCTAAGGGAAAATGCGTGCCGTGTGGTATAATATGGACAAATAAGAGAAGAAAGGGGGATTTTTTTATGCCAAGAACGAAGGAAACAAAAAATACAAAAAGCGCGTCCGCGCGTCGCACGTCGTCAAATCCGATGTTCGCGTATATTCAGGATTTATATAACCGCAGTGCGCCGTTGCTGATATGCGAGGCGGCCCTGCTGGGCTTCGCGGCGATATTGATAATATTTCGGCCGGTCGCGATGCTGTCGATGATGACGTTCATTGTCGGCGTCGCGTTGATTCTGTTCGGACTGTACCGCACGATTGCCGGATTTATGGTGTCGCGTGCGCCGGGCGGCGGATGGATTGACGTGATATTCGGACTGGTAAATATCATATTGGGCGTGCTGTTTTGCGCATATCCGGTCGATTCGTTTATGGGAATCGTATATGTGTTTATCGCGCTGCTGCTGTTCAAGGCGATAAAGGCGCTGATATTTGCGATAAACATGGCGCGTGCGCGCGTTGGGCACTATGCCATGGATTTGA
This sequence comes from uncultured Alphaproteobacteria bacterium, assembly GCA_947646585.1. Lineage (GTDB taxonomy): Bacteria > Pseudomonadota > Alphaproteobacteria > Rs-D84 > Rs-D84 > Enterousia. The sequence goes on from CANSHD010000002.1 coordinate 112,066, forward strand.
CGGTTGCGGCGGTGCTGTTCCTGTTGGCGATACTGCTGATGTTCTATCCGATTGTGGGCGCCATTACCATGATATATATTCTGGCGATAATACTGCTGCTGTACGCCGCGTCCGACATATATATGTTTATAGAACTGGTGCATTTAAAAAATCAGATAAAAGAATAAAAACGGGCCCGTCGGGGCCTGTTTTTATTCCAAATGGCACTGCTTTTTTATGTCCTTCCAGTTTGTTATCGCAAAGCCGCGCTGGTCTGACGGTTTGTTCATTTCTTTGACACAATCGTTATAAACCGATGACGGACAGCGCCAGCATTCTTTCATTGTGTCTTTGGCGTATTGTTTAAGCGTGCTCTTTTTTATGCATTTTTTTGTCTGGCGGTTAAAAAATTCGGTGTACGGGTCGCACTGGATACAGCTGTTTTGGTCCTCGGCGGGGCCCTGGTAAACAGTTCTTTCGCACTTGATGCATGTGTTTGAGGCTGCGTCGGCAAATACCTCGTCCGCATTGCATGGCTTTATGCATTCTTTGTTGCGCAGTATCAATCCCGTATTGCAAGTATCCGGTTCTGTGCATTCCACAACATGTGTCCCGCCGCATGCATCCGTTTTTATTTGCTTGTTGCATGTGCCGCCGGCAACGCTCATGCGTTCGGTTTCCGTGTTGACAATCCATGTGTCGGACCGTACGTACATGCCCGACTTCTCGCCGTTGCCGCCACAGCAGAAGTATGTTTCATGCGGCTCTGTTTGAAATGTGAACCCTTCGCCATGAGATTGCCAGAATACAGTATCGTGGCCCTTTGACTTTTTGCCGTCACACCGGGCGGACTGGGCGCCGCAGTAATAATATGCCCATCCGCTGCCCGGATATTTGCTGTCGCGCCAGCATTCGTTCCCGCCGCCATGCTTGTGGTCCGCCTTTGCGGCGGGTGTGACGCATATTGCAATCAGTGCGGCAATGCAAATCTGTATTTTCATGTTCAATCCCCATTTTTGTGTATATAAAAACCACCAAACGGAATTGGTGGTCGGGGGGTTAGAAAAATCAGTTCATTAACGATTCCCGTCGCTTTTGGATAACCCTATTGTATAACGACAGCCCCCCGACACATACTCGGGGATATAACGGCGCAAAAGCACCGCAATGCGGAATAACGATGCGTTTGCACCGAATGAACTGGGCTTTCTACGGCCCCGAACCACATCCCTGCGGTTCGGTTACCAGTGTATGAGAAATGCGATAGTTTGTCAATCGGCTTGAATTTAATAATTTTTTATTATAATATAGGCTCTGTGCGCCCTTAGCCCAGCTGGATAGAGCATCGGATTTCTAATCCGCAGGTCGCAGGTTCGAATCCTGCAGGGCGCGCCAAGTTTTTCAGGCCTTGTTTCTTATAAAATAGTTGTTGCGGCGTTGTTTTTTTCGGATTAGAATGAACTTAACTCAAGTGATTTCCCGCATCAAAGGCTTTTGTGGCGGATACGCGATGCGGCAAAAAGCCGGGGTCTTGGTTGTTCGTTATCTAAATGGAAAAAAGGAGAAAATAATGAAAAAATTGTTTGTTTTGCCGATGCTGTGCGGCGCACTGTTGGCCGGTTGCGGTACAAAGGATAATTCTGTTGAAATTTTGGGCCAGAAATGCGAAAAAATCGCCACCGGCGACCAGGGCGATTTCTTGGTAAAATGCCCGGTTGTTCCGGAATTGGACGCGGTTCGCAATGCTGAAAAGAATGCGACGTTCCTGTCCGTTGTTCCAAGCGAAGAAGTTATCGCGGACGTTGAAAGCGTATATATCGACGTTGTTCCGGCCGGCACGGTTGAGGGTATCGAAGCGGTATGCTATCGCTTCTTGGGCGTAAACCCGACCGTTGACGGCGAAGCAATGTATGCGGTAGAGGTTTGCGAACAGTAAAATCTGAAACCGTACATATAAAAGACCGCCCGGACGGGCGGTCTTTCTTTACGGAAAAACGAACCCGGCCCGAAATATGGGCCGGCCTGTGCGTCTTCTCAACTCCGTGTGTATTATTACAGAAATTATTTGATTTTTCTAATGTTTTTTTGCAAAGCGTGGCACAAATGCGCCGAAAAGGTTCCTGTGTGTGTTAATGCGCCCCGGATGGTATAATGTGTGGGAAATCAGAGGTAAAAGATATGAAAAAAATATTAAAGTTTTTGGCGGCGATGATATTGGCTTTTCTGCCTGGTTTTATCGGTGTGATGTTTACCCCCAGCGGTGCGTCCGACGCATGGTATAACGCGCTTAACAAGTCTGCTTTGACGCCCGACGGCTGGGTTTTCGGCGTGGCGTGGACCGTGCTGTATGCGATGACGGGGCTGGCGCTGTTTTTGGTTATGAACACGTCGCAGCGCGGAGCGTCCGGCAAGGGGCGCTCGTACGCATTGTTCGGCGCCCAGATGGTTCTGAACGCGCTGTGGACTTATCTGTTCTTTGGGGCGCATATGGCGGGCGTCGCATTTGCGGTGATTATTGCGCTGATTGTGGTTGCGGTGTGGATGATGCGGTCGTTTTTCTCGATTAACCGCAGTGCGGCATATTTGCTGATTCCGTATGTTGCGTGGCTGATATTTGCGGCGTATTTGAACGGAGCGATACTGTATCTGAACTGATTATAACTTAAGAATTTTAAAGTTCGCATCCCCGACGTTCAGGTATTTCAGCCCCAGTTCCTGAATGTAATCGGGGCTGTATTCCTGAATAAGCTCGATATGGCAGGCCAGGGTGGCCATCTTTTGCTGCTCTGCGTCCAGCTGCTGCTGCTCGGTATTCAGGCGCCATATGTTTATGATGAATTTTTGAACATTCACCTCGCCCCAGAATATGCGGACGAACATAAAGGCGGCAAACACCGCAAACAGGATTCCGATTTTACCGCGAATACTGCCGGACCAAGCGCGGCCCAGAAAGCCAAATAAATTTTTGATTTTTTCCCACATGTTTGCCATTATATCACAAATGTTTAACGATAAGCAAATTTTTGCAGCGCCCCTGGCGGGCGTCACCGACCGGCCTTTTCGGCGCATAATTCGTGAGTTTGCGCCCAACGCCCCGATTGTGACAGAGATGATTTCCTGCCATTCGCTGGTGGGCGGACATAAAAACTGTCTGCGTAATTTCGACAGATATGATGACGAAGGGGCCGTCGGAGCTCAGATTTTTGGCGCCGATGTCGCATTGATGGCCGATGCCGCCCGCATATTACAAGACGCGGGTGCAAAATGGATTGATATCAACATGGGCTGTCCGGTGCCAAAGGTTGCCACGCGCGCCGGCGCCGGGGCGTTTTTGATGCGCGACCACCGTTTGGCGGGCGCGATAATGGATGCGGTGGTTCGTGCGGTTCAGATTCCGGTGTCTGTAAAAACGCGCCTGGGATGGGATGATAATCACAAGGATTGGCGTGATTTAATAAATATTGCCGCGGATTGCGGGGTACGGTTTGCCGCACTGCACGGGCGTACGCGCGCGCAATTATATCTGGGGCCGGCCGTATGGCCCGATGTGCATGGCACGCCGATACCGATTATTGCGAACGGCGATGTCCGCGGGGCGGACGATTTGGCACGCGCGGCCGATTTGGGGTACGGCGGCGTTATGGTCGGGCGCGCAATGCTGGGGCGGCCGTGGATTATTGGCCAGCTGTCGGGCGGTTCGGCGCCGGCGAATGTCGGGTCGGTCGTTCTGCGGCATTTGGAGTATGCGCTGGAATATTACGGTGCGCGCACCGCGGTGCCAATGTTTCGCAAGCATGCCGCGTGGTACAGCGCCGGGATGCAAAATTCCGCGGATTTTCGTATTCGTGTGAATCAAATGACCGATGCTGATGAATTGCGCGCGGCAATTGGTAAATTTTGGGGTTGCGATTTGACGGCATAGATTCTATGATTGAAAACAACAGCAGGGGACATACAGATATGAATGACAATATTACCAATGAAACAGAAGTGCAGAATGTTGAAATGACGGCCGGCGAAATGTTGCGCAACGCCCGTACGACGGGGCGCCGCAAGCGTGAGATTCCGACCATTGCGAAACAGCTGTGCATTCGTGAAGAGTTTTTACAGGCGCTGGAGGACGGCGATTATTCCGTCATACCCGAGCCGGTATATATTTTGGGCTTTGCGCGTAATTACGCGATGGAATTGGGACTGAACCCGGACGAGGTTGTGGCCAAGATTAAGCGTGAAATGGGCCTGTCGGCCGATTGCGCGGTCGACAGTGACGCGGCGGATAATTCGGCATGCGCGGCGCCGGGCGCGGCCGGGGTCGGTTTTGCCGCACGCGCGGGCGCGTTTGTTCGTCGCAAATGGAAATGGTTTGCGGGCGGCGCGGCGGTTCTGGTTGTGCTGATTGTAGGAATTGCCGTTTTGGTGGCGGCGCTGCGCGGCGGTGATACGCAAAATCCGACGGATGTTGTTGCGGTGGAAACAGCGCCCGTTGTGACGGAGCCGGCATATTCCAAGGAAGTGCGTGAACGCTTTGGTACGGAAAACCGTGAAAAGGCAAATGTCGTTTTGCAGGCGATTCAGGACGGCTGGGTGAAAATTGAAGATGCGCGCGGAAATACGGTATTCAGCCGCGTTCTGGTATCCGGCGACGTTTATTATGTGCCGGAGGGTAACGGTTACAAGGCGATATTCGGCAATGCCGGCGGCATCGATATCTGGGCCAACGGCGTGCTGATGGAAAAGGCAGGGCCGGCCCATACGCGTAAGGCGGGGATATCGCTGAACCCTGAAAACTTAAAGCCGGCGGCGCCGGCCCCCTCGGATGCGGAATAAAAAAGCCCCCCTGTGCGGGGCTTTTTTATTTGTATTTTTGCGGTCGGTGCACAGGATTGCTCCGCGGATTATAAATCGCCGCGCGGGGCACAAGAAAAAATGCCCTTTGACTTGAAATTTTGAATATTTCAGCTATATTTGAAGGTACTATGGCTGGAACTATAAAAATTCGCGGTGCGCGCGAAAATAATCTTAAAAATATTGATCTGGACTTACCAAAAAACAAATTGGTGGTCTTTACAGGCGTGTCCGGTTCGGGAAAATCGTCGCTGGCATTTAATACGATTTATGCCGAGGGCCAGCGCAGATATGTGGAATCCCTGTCGTCTTATGCGCGCCAGTTCCTGGATATGCAGAAAAAGCCCGATGTCGATTTGATAGAGGGGCTGGCGCCCGCGATTTCAATAGAACAGAAAACAACATCCAAAAATCCGCGTTCCACTGTCGGCACCGTGACCGAGATTTATGATTACCTGCGACTACTGTGGGCGCGTATCGGTGTGCCGCATTCGCCGGTAACGGGCCTGCCGATTAAGTCGCAGTCGATATCGGAAATGGTTGACTGGACCATGAAAATACCGGCCGGGACAAAGATTTTCGTTATGGCGCCGCTGGTCCGTGACCGCAAGGGCGAGTATCGCAAGGAATTGGCGTTTCTGGTAAAGCAGGGGTACCAGCGCGCGATTATCGACGGCGAACTGTATGATTTGTCTGCAGTGGGGCCGCTGGATAAAAATAAAAAGCATAATATTTTTGTAATTGTTGACCGTTTGGTAATCCCGGCGGCGGATGCGGCGGACATTGATGAATTTCGTTCGCGTCTGTATTCGTCGTTTGAGGGGGCGCTGCGTCTGGTGCCGGGCTCCGTTCTGGTGCGCCGTCTGGATACGAATGAAGACGTGTTGTATTCCCAGAATTATGCATGCCCGGTCAGCGGATTTACAGTGCCAAAGATAGAGCCGCGCCTATTCTCGTTTAATGCGCCGGCGGGTGCGTGTCCGACGTGCGACGGCTTGGGGGTTCAGCTGAACATGTCGCCGGACTTGGTCGTGCCGGATCCGTCAAAGTCTATTTTGGACGGTGCGATTGCGCCGTGGTCGCGCGGCGGGATGCTGAGCCAGTTTGAGCATCTGCTTAGCGCACTGCACAAGAAATACAAAATTCCGATGACAAAGCCGTGGCATACTTTGACAGAGGAGCAGAAAAACTTAATTTTATACGGCAGCGGGGACGAGCCTATTAAGATAAACTGGAACGGTTTTGTTTATGAAAAACCGTACGAGGGCGTGATTCCGAATATAGAGCGCCGCTGGCGTGAATCCGATTCAGAGGCGATGCGGGCGGAACTGGCAAAGTACCAGTCTGAAAAGCCGTGTCCGATGTGCCACGGGAAACGCCTGAATATTCAGGCGCTGTGCGTAAAGATTAACGGCGCGGACATTATGGACGTTTGTGAAATGTCTGTGGACGACGCGTTGTGCTGGTTCGAGGATTTGCCAAATCACTTGACCCAGAAAGAAAACGATATCGGCCGCATTGTGCTGCGCGAGATTACCAGCCGTCTGCAGTTCTTGAAAAACGTGGGGCTGGGGTATTTAACCATGTCGCGCATGGCGGGAACCCTGTCCGGTGGCGAGGCCCAGCGCATACGTCTGGCGTCGCAGATTGGCAGCGGCCTGTCCGGTGTTTTGTATGTGTTGGACGAGCCGTCAATCGGTCTGCACCAAAGCGATAATGACAAACTGCTGGAAACATTGAAAATGCTGCGCGACAAGGACAACACTGTTATCGTTGTCGAGCATGACGAGGACGCCATGCGCGCGGCGGATTATCTGGTTGATATCGGTAAAAACGCCGGCGTGAACGGCGGGCGCGTTATCGCCGCGGGCACACCGGCCCAGGTTATCAAGAATCCCGATTCTTTGACGGGTCAGTATTTGTCGGGCAAAAAGAAAATCGCCGTGCCAAAGGTTCGCCGTCCCGGCAACGGCCAGGTAATATCGGTTCACGGTGCGCGCGGCCATAATCTGAAGAACATAGACGTTGATTTCCCGCTGGGGAAATTCATTGCGCTGACGGGGGTGTCGGGGTCCGGGAAATCCACGCTGCTGCTGGGGACGCTGTATCCGGCGCTGATGCGCGCGCTGTACAATTCCAAAATGGAAACGGCGACGCACGACATTATCCGCGGCATGGAAAACGTGGACAAGGTTGTCGATATAGACCAGTCGCCAATCGGCCGCACGCCGCGCAGTAATCCGGCCACATATACCGGCGTGTTTTCAAACATTCGCGATTTCTTTGCCGGCCTGCCTGAGGCCAAGGCCCGCGGATATACGTCGGGACGCTTTTCATTCAATGTCAAGGGCGGCCGGTGCGAGGCATGCCAGGGCGACGGCCAGATAAAGATAGAAATGAATTTCCTGGCGGACGTGTATGTTGAATGCGACAAGTGCCACGGCGCGCGTTACAACGAGGAGACGCTGGCGGTAAAGTACAAGGGCAAATCGATTGCGGACGTTCTGGACATGACCGTGGACGAAGCGTATCGATTCTTTATAAACGTTCCCCAGATTGCGCGAAAGCTGGAATTGTTAAAGCGCGTGGGGCTGGATTACATAAAATTGGGGCAGAGCTCTTTGGACTTGTCCGGCGGCGAGGCCCAGCGCATAAAGCTGTCCAAGGAATTGGCGGCACGCAGCACGGGCCAGACGCTGTATATTCTGGACGAGCCGACAACCGGTCTGCATTTTGAGGATATCAAGATGCTGCTGTCGGTGTTGCATGAGCTGGTCGAGCAGGGCAATACCGTAATCGTTATCGAGCATAATCTGGAGGTTATAAAGACCGCGGACTGGATAATCGATTTGGGACCGACCGGCGGCGCCGGCGGCGGCCAGGTTATCGCGACCGGCACGCCGGAGCAGGTTGCGGCAACGCCGGAATCCGCCACGGGCCGCTATTTAAAGAAATATTTGACGCCGTCGCGTACGGTTAAATCACAGGCTTTAAAAAAGGAGAAAGCATAATGTTTGGTTTTGGAAAAAAGAAAGAAAAAGAAACCGTATCGGCCGCCGCGTCGGCGACACCGTCGTTGGACGATGCAAAAATCCCAAGCGGAATGAAAGAAACCGCGGCCCGCATGATGTCGGGGGAATTTAATCTGAACGACATGCTGGCGCAGTTGAAGCAAATTAAGAAAATGGGGAACTTTAGCGGATTGTTAAAGATGGTGCCGGGTATGTCCGGTGCGGTTGCCGCGATGAAGGAAAAGATAAAGGACGGCAGTGTCGACGCTCAGATAAAGATACTGGAGGCGATGACACCCGAAGAACGCGCAAATCCGGAAAAGATATTCGCCAACGCCAAGGCGCGTATTGCCGAGACGGCCGGATGCACGGTTCGTGACGTTGAGCACATCATCAAACAGCACGCCAAAATGAAACAGCAGATGGCGATGATACAGCGCATGGGCGGCATGGAGGCCGTGATGCAGAGAATGCAGGCCGCACAGTCCGGCACGCCTGCAGGTGTTAAATAAGATGAAAATACTTAACAAAAAAATTGCGGCAAAGAAATCGTCCGTCGCGTGGCTGCAGCGCCAGGCGGCGGATCCGTATGTCGCGCGCGCGCAGCGTGAGGGGTATCGCGCGCGCGCGGCGTACAAGTTGATTGAAATGAATGAAAAATTTCATTTCTTAAAAAACGGCCAGGTTGTCGTTGATTTGGGGGCGGCGCCGGGCTCTTGGACGCAGTATGTAATGCGTGATTTCCCGCGCAGCAAGGTTTTTGCAATGGACTTGCTGGAGATAAAGCCGATTCCGGGGGTGGAGTTTTATCAGGGTGACTTTACCACGGACGAGGCGCTGGAATGGCTGGTGGAAAAACTGCAGCTGCCGGCGGACGCCGCGCAGCACGGCAGCGTGGATGTCGTTTTGTCCGATATGGCGCCTAATACCGTGGGACACAAAAAGACCGACCATATCCGCCAGATGGTTCTGCTGGAATATGCGTTTGATTTTGCGCTGCGTGCGTTGAAACCGGGCGGCGTATTTGTTGCAAAGTCTTTTACCGGCGGCACGACAAACGAATTGCTGAAACAAATCAAGGAAAAATTCGAATCGGTTCATCATATAAAGCCGCCGTCCTCGCGCAAGGACAGTGTTGAAATGTTTATTGTGGCAATTGGTTTTAAAGGTTGACAAAATAAAATATTTGTATTATATTTTGTATAACCAAGTACCAAGGATGTATTATGAAATTCAAAAATATCAATTTGTCCAAAGAAACCATTGCGGTGTTGATTGCGCTGGGGGTAATTATCGGGATTGACCGCGGCTGCTCGTCCCACGAGAAGGTGGACACGACCGAATTAAAGAAAGAAATTGCGGCGGCGAAGACATCGCTGGATTCCGTTGCAGCCCTGCACAAAGAAGCGGCGGCAAAGCGCGACATGTATCAGCACAAGTGCGATTCGCTGTGTCCGGTTGTCGGCGTTTATGAAAACCCGTCGGTGCGCGCGCGCAAGAATGTGGAATGGCGCCAGTATCGCGATTCCGTATCCAAATACCGCGACGAGGCGACAGTTCAGGAAATTGCGCGCGGATGGGCCCAGTTGCGCGTGGATACGCTGGAATCGAATTTGAGAGTAATAAATCTGCGTTCCCGCTAAATAATAAAAAAACACCGCGTTGGCGGTGTTTTTATTTTCTTGTTTTTCTGTTTGGCGGTACATATAATTACCGTGTCACCGAGAGTTTCGGTGATGGGGTGTGAAGACCTCTGCGTAAGCGTCGGAATATGTACCTGTGGCGCGCAAGTTTGCGCCGTTTTTACTATTCGGGCGAAAAATAAAACTCCTGACCGGGTCAGGAGGGTTGCGAATATATTGAATAAGCACACAATTCTTACGATTGTCTTCAACCTCCTGGCCACCAAATGTTTTGGTGGTTTTTCATTTCGAAAGATAGGAGTTGGGAAGATGAAAAAATTATGTGTTTTGGCGGCGCTGGCACTGGTGCCGGGCGCGGTCGGGGCGGCGGAGATGTATCTTGGAAATAGCGGGAGCAATTTGGGCAATACAATGCCGGGGGGAGCCGGTGGCTATTATAAGTGTCAGAACAGTGTATCGTTCAGTTGTCAGTCGGATTATATAAAAATTACTTACACCGGCCAGTCCGGCGGCAATGGAACATCCGTGTCGCCGTATATTTTGACCGGGTGCTCTTTTGTCAGCTGTGCATGCGGATATAACCGTTATTTGTCGGGTGGAAAATCTTGCACAAGCTGCTCGAATAATGCATTGGCGGCGCCGGATTATAATACTCATCACACAAATACGTCGTGCCAGTATTGTGGCAGTACTTCTCTTATGACAAAGCCCGCCGCCGGTGTGGTTGTATGCAGTGCCTGTCCGGCAAACGGTACCTGTGACGGCACAACCACTTTGAAATGCGACAAGGGGTATTATGGAACGTCAACATGCACGCGGTGCCCGGGTATTGTCGGCACGCCTTCTACCACCAAGGCTGCCGGTGCCAAGTATAAAACCGAATGTTATATTCCAAAGGACGGAACGTTTTATGATGAGAGTGGCGGCGGCGTTTTTACAGACGACTGTTATTACACAAATTAAAAAAATGCCCCGTTCGGGGCGTTTTTATTTCAGACTTTCCGCGGCGGTTCGCGCCAGGGTGTCGCAGCGTTCGTTTAATTCCTCGCCAGCATGCCCTTTTACCCAATGCCAGTGAATTTTTGTGTTCTGGGTCGCCGCATCCAGCGCTGCCCACAGGTCCTGGTTCTTGACCGGCTTTTTGTCCGCCGTGCGCCAGTTGTTGCGTTTCCAGTTTTTCAGCCACGACTGCATGCCGTTTTTTACGTACTGGCTGTCGGTGTGGATTTCAATCTCGGCATGGCGATGAGCCGCGGTGACCGCACGCAGAACCGCCATCAATTCCATGCGGTTGTTTGTCGTGTCGTTTTCGCAGCCAAATTTCTCTGCGGTATGTATTCCGTCTGTGGCCACAAACGCCCAGCCACCGGGGCCTGGGTTGCCAAGACAGCTGCCGTCGGTCCATATTTTTAACATTTTTTAACCATCCTTTTTGTGATATAATATCACATTATGAAGTACGATTCCAAAGATTTACAAGAAATGGCGTCGGCTGTACGCAGTGCGGCGTTGAAGTCCATAATTTCCGCGCGCAGCGGGCATGTCGGCATTGTGTTGGGCGCGGCCGATATTGTGACGGATATCTTTGCTAATTTTTTGCGCCGCGGTACGGACCGATTTGTATTGTCCGCCGGGCATGGCAGTGCGCTGTTGTATTCCGTGCTGAGTTTGGCTGGGTATGAATTGCCGCCGCTGGACAGTTTTCGCAAAATCGGCGGTCTGCCGGGGCATCCGGAATTCGGTATTCCGGGCGTGTTTGCAACGACGGGGCCGCTCGGCCAGGGGATTGGCAATGCGGCGGGTCTGGCACTGGCCGAAAAAATACAAAAAACGGACGGACGCGTTTTCTGCCTGTGCAGTGATGGTGACCTGATGGAGGGCGTAGCCCAAGAATCGATTTCTTTTGCGGGTCGCTATAAATTAAACAACTTGGTTGTTGTGTGGGACGACAACGGCGTCAGCATTGACGGTGCGGCCCAGACCGATATTGATATGCCGGCGCGAATGCTGGCGGCGGGATGGCGCGTTATAACGACCGACGGACATGATTTTGATGAGATTACGCGTGCGCTGAATGCGGCGATGCGTGGCAAGGCACCGGTGTTTATTCAGGCGAAAACCGTAATCGGGCGCGGTTCGTCCGCGGCGGGGACGTCGCGTGCGCACGGGCTAGGGCTGAGTATGGGGGAGCTGGAGAAATTGGCCGCCGATTTATGGTCGGAACGCGGAATGGAATTATGGTCGGAATTTGCATCCGAATCAGCGAATGCCGCCGATGCCATGCCGGCCTGGAGTGCGCCCGACTTGTCGAATATAAACGTTACGTGGGATATGGACACGGATGCGGCGACGCGTGAATTGTCCGGAATATTCTTGTCGCGATTGATGGATGAAAATCCGAACTTAATCGTGGGCAGTGCGGATTTGGGCGGCAGCACGAATGTTAAGAACGCCGCCGCGCGTGACATAATGCCGGGTGAATTTGTCGGAAATTATATAAATTATGGCGTGCGCGAGCATGCAATGGGCGCGGTTATGAACGGCTTGGCGGCGGCGGGATTGCGGCCGGTGGGTTCTACATTTTTGGTATTCTCCGATTACATGCGTCCGTCCGTTCGTCTGGCGGCGCTGTCCGGATTGCCGGTAATATATGTGTTCACGCACGACAGTGTCGCCGTCGGCGAAGACGGTCCCACGCATCAGCCGATAGAGCAGTTGCCGTCGTTGCGGTTGATGCCGAACTTAAACGTATTTCGTCCCTGCAACGGGCCGGAGGTTGCGGCCGCATGGACGTTCGCACTGTCGGATACGGCGCGTCCGTCATGCATTGTTTTATCGCGTCAGAAGGTGCGCCAGATTGCGACGCCATCCGATACAGACTTGTCACGTGGTGCGTATATAATTCGCCCGGCGCGCGGTGGGCGCGTGCGCGCAACGCTGATTGCGACGGGGACAGAGGTGCCGCTGGCGGTGGCGACGGCGGAAAAAATGGGCGCCGGGGTTCAGGTTGTATCAATGCCGTGCGTGTCAATGTTCCGTGCGCAAAGTGATGCGTTTAAAAAGGAAATTCTGCGCGGATATGTCGTGGCGATAGAGGCCGCGGCCGCCGCGCCGTGGTTTGAATTTGCGGATGCGGTTGTCGGAATCGATGAGTTCGGCGCGTCCGGCGACGGCACCGCCGTGTATGAAAAATACGGCTTTGACGCCGATATAATCGTCCGCCAGATAGAGAAAAACATAAAGAAATAATGGTGGATTCCGAATACGTTTTTACGACCGCGCGCGGCGAGGATATACGTGTTGTTATTTCGACGCGCCGGGGTCTGCGCAATATAACGTTGCGGCCGAAAACGCGGCCGGCGCGCGAAATTCATATTTCAAAGCCGTGGCTGGTGCGCGACCGGGCGGCCTTGGATTTTCTGGAAAGCAAGCGCCGCTGGGTCGAGCGTATTTTTGACCGGGCGCCGGCCAAAGAATGCGCGGCACCGGGCATGTGCATCGAATTTCTGGGGCGCAGCGTTGTTGTTGTGCACGACCCGGCGCGCCACTCGAACGGATACAGCGATGACGGCGCGCGGTTGATTATCGGGGGCGGGGCGGACATGTTTGAGCGCCGCCTGCGGGATTTTATAAAGAAAGAATTTCTGGCCGAGGTAAAACGCATGATTCACACGTGCCCGCGTGAGCTGTGGCCGGCGCGTATTGCGGTGCGTGACACAACCAGCCGCTGGGGCAGCTGTTCTTCGACCGGGACAATGTCTTTTTCGTGGCGTCTGGCGTTTGCGCCGACGGACGTTATGCGATATGTCGTTATGCATGAAATGGCGCATCGCGTGCACATGGACCATTCGCCCGCATTTTGGGCGACCGTGTCGGAACTGTACGGATTCGGGGTAGAACGTGCAAAACGCTGGCTGAACACCCATGGCGGCGAATTGCACAAATATTTGTAATATTATCTTGCTTATTTAAATCCGGTCTGTAAAATGAAAATGTCCGCGGGTGTTCCGTGGATGGGGTGTGGAAACCCCTTGTGATTGCGTCGGAATATGTACTTATGGGCGCGCAATTGTGCCGTTTGTATTATTCAGATGATAAAAACTCCTGACCCGGTCAGGAGGGTTGTGAATATATTGAATAAACAACACAATACAATCACATTGTTTCCAACCTCCTGGCCACCAAATGATTGGTGGTGTTTTTGTTTAATCAAAAAAAGGAAGAAGCAATGAAAAAAGTATTATGTGGTTCTGTGTTTGCTTTAATCGCCACCGGTGCAATGGCGGACGGTTTCTATATAAGTCCAAGGGTGGCGTACGGTATAACATCGGCGGATGAATCGCGCGTGGAACATGCCGCCGTTGACGGTGTGTGGAGCGAGTTTGACGGCAACAAGCATGAGTCTTGGGATGATAAAAACCGTGAATTCGCACCCCAGATGGCCGTCGGATATGATTTTGATATGGGCAAGGCCGGTATCTTTGCAATAGAGGCAATGTATACGTCTGTGGATAACTTTTTTAAGTTAACCGGTACTGGTGCGGACGAGGAAGGCAACACGCCGAACGATTCGGATGCACGAAACATGTCGTATGATGAACAGACAATCGGTCTGAACGCCAAATACGGATACAAGGTTTACGGCGTTGTTCCGTTTGTGACGGCGGGCGTCGGATATACGACGATTGATTACACCAATAATTTCCGCAGCGGCACATACTGGTGGGAAACAACGGGCGTGGAACACAACATGTCTTGGAATCTGGGCGCGGGGATAGAGGTTCCCGTGACGGAAAAAGTATCGCTTAGCCTGGCGTATACTTATACCGATTTGGGCAGTGTAAAGTATTCGAACAGCATGTTCCACAATGACGCCAAGAACAAGCGCGAAGGCGTGGAACGCGTGTTTAAATCGGATGTTGATTTGGACAAGCATGAATTTATTGCCGGTGTAAAATTCACCTTTTAAGGTTTATAGTGTGTGGGAAAACGGGCGCATGGGTGTTGTTGCGCCTGTTTTTACTTGAAAAAACAAAATTGTCCGCTAAGATAAAACAGATGTTTAATTTGGGTTTTGTCTTTAACGTATTGCATCACGGCGCGTCTGCGTCGTATTAGCTATTTCTTTCTTTTTATGATATAATTACCATTGGCAAAATCGCGGGGCGCCCGCAAATAAATATAGGATTTTTATTATGGACTTAAAGCCAACAAAACCATTGTCTGGATTCGTGGAATTACTGCCGGCACAGCAGCGCTGTTTTGACGCATGCGCGGGACGTATGCTGAACGTGCTGCGGACGGCGGGCTTTTCGGTGCTGGATTTGCCGGCCATCGAACGGGCAGAGGTTTTAACCGACAAAGATAACTGGGACGAAATTGAAACACAGATGTTCCTGTTTCAAAAGGGTGATACAAAGATGGGCCTGCGGTATGACGGTACCGTGGGGCTGGCGCGGTATGTGGCGGGGCATCTGAACGATTTGGTGTTTCCGTTCCGTGCGGCACAATTTTCTAAGCGCTATCGCGGCGAGCGTGCCCAGCGCGGCCGCTATCGCGAATTTTATCAGATGGACCTGGATATTCTGGGGATAAATTCACTGTCCACCAATTATGACGCGGAAATTATCGCGGTTATTGCGCGTGCGCTGGATACTGTGCGCGAATTTGTCGGGCCGTACTGCGTACATGTGGGGTCGCGCCCGTTCTGGGACGCCTTGTTTGAGTATCTGGGGTTAAGCGCGGCGCAAAAGAAAGACGTATTCGTTTTAATCGACAAGAAAGACAAAATGGGCGATGCGGATTTTGCAGAGGGCCTGTCCGATGCGCTGGGCGATGCGGCGAAAGAGGGCAAGATAAAATCCGTATTTTCCGACGGATATGCCGCCTTTGTCGGCGCGTCGGACGCACTGGATGCGGCGATTGCGGAAATCAACACGTTTATGGATACGCTGCATGCAATCGGCGTGGAAAACGCGACGCTGGATTTGTCCATTACGCGCGGGCTGGCGTATTACACGGGCCTGGTGTTTGAGTTTAAGTTAACCGAGCATCCGGAATTGGGCACCGCGGCCGGTGGCGGGCGGTATGCCGATTTGGCGGGCAAGTTCAGCAAGACCAAAATAATCGGCGTCGGGGCGGCAATCGGATTTTCGCGCATTTTCTGGGCGCTGTTGGAATCTGGGAAAATAGACGTTTCGCGTTTTTCGCGCCCGGTGACGGCGGCGGTGCTGGTTATGGGAAATCAAAATGTCGCGTACGCCATGCGTGCGGCGGCGGATTTGCGTGCGGCGGGAATACCGACGGCCATGTATTTGGATACGGAAAAGAAATTCAAAAATCAGGTTGAATTTGCGGATAAAATCGGCGCCCCGTTCAGTATAATTGTCGGCGATGACGAGGTGTCGCAAAATACCGTCACGTTAAAGGATATGGAAAGCGGCCGGCAAAACCAAATATCGGTCGCCGGTGTAATAGAATTATTAAAGAAATAAAAGATGATAATAGAGCAGAAATTAAAAGATATTCAGGCGCGCGCGGCGGACATCGCCGCCCAGATGAACAGCGGCGACATGTCGGGCGACGATTTGACGCGTCTGTCGAAAGAATATTCGCGTTTGTCGGAAATCCTGCCGATAATCGACGAATATTTTCAGACCACGCGTGGCATCGCCGATGCGACTGAGATGCAGGCCGATCCGGAATTGCATGCGTTGGCGGCGGAGCAGCTGGCGGAGCTTAGCCATGCGTTGCCGGAGATAGAGCGCAAACTGCAGATTGCGTTGCTGCCGCGTGATGACGCGGACGACAACAGTGTCATTATGGAAATTCGTGCGGGCGTCGGTGGCGAAGAATCGGCGCTGTTTGCGGGGGATTTGTATAATCAGTACAAATTATATGCATTGCGCCAGGGCTGGAAGGTAGAGGTTGTGGAAGAAAACGCGACGTCTTTGCGCGGATACAAGGAAATCATATTCAAAATAGACGGTGCGGGCGCATACGGGCGCATGAAATTTGAATCCGGCATTCACCGTGTTCAGCGCGTTCCGGAGACCGAGGCCGGCGGCCGTATTCATACCAGTGCGGCGTCTGTCGCCGTAATGCCCGAGGCGCGCGATATTGACGTCGTAATCGAGGACAAGGATATTCGTATCGATATTTTCCGCGCGTCCGGCGCCGGCGGCCAGCACGTTAACAAAACCGACAGTGCAATCCGCATCACTCATTTTCCGTCTGGAATTGTCGTCACGTGCCAGAACGAGCGTTCGCAGTTGCAGAACAAAATCTCGGCAATGTCGGTGTTGCGTTCAAAACTGTATGAAAAACAGCGCATGGAGCAGATGAACGCTTCGAACGCGTCGCGTAAATCCATGGTCGGCAGTGGCGACCGCAGCGAGAAAATCCGTACCTATAATTTCCCGGAACAGCGCGTGACAGACCATCGAATCAAGTTAACGCTGTATAAATTGGACGATATTTTGGCGGGCGGCGCAGGACTGGACGAAATGATTGACGCACTTATCGCCGCGGACCAGTTGGAACAGCTGGCCAATATGGAATAGGGTAAAAAGAAGCGACCTTTGGGTCGCTTCTTTTATGGACGTATTTTTTTAGCGCACAAGTCCGCCGTTTATGTGTATTTGCTGGCCGTTGATGTATGCCGCGCGCTCGGATGCCAAGAAGGAAGCAAGATACGCAATTTCGTCGGCCTGTGCGAAGCGGCGTGCCGGAATCATGTTTTTTAATTCCTTGCGGCGTTCTTCCGGCAGTTTTTTTGTTGCCGGCGTGTCCACAATTCCGGGTGCGATGCAGTTGGCTGTAATTCCGCGGCGCCCGTATTCTGTTGCAATGGATTTTGCAGCGGATGCCATTGCGCCCTTGCTGGCAGCATATGCGGACATGCCGGAATCGCCCATATATCCGGCGATGGATGTAATACAGATAATTCGACCATATTTGTTTTTCAGCATGTGTGGCAGTGCCAGCCGAGACAATGTATACGGGGCTGTAAAATTTGTGTGCATCATTTTCGCAAGAAATGCATTATCTGTCTTTAAAAACATTTGGCCTTCGACCAATGCCGCGTTATTGATTAGTATGTCCAGGCGGCCAAAGTGTTCAACGGCGCGTTGAATGATTTGCTCTTCGATTCCGATTGCCGTCAAATCCGCGCATATGCATAAGGGGGCGGGCGCGTCGCTTTTTATTTTGGTTAAATTTTCGCAAAGCATGTTTAGTTGCTCTATGTTGCGGCCGGTTAAGACCAAGCTTGTGCCCAGAGAATAAAATTCTTTGGCAAGTGCGTGTCCAATTCCGCCGGTGGCGCCTGTTATTATTGCTACTCTATTATTTAATCCGTATTGCATCTCGTATGCCTTATTTTTTTAGTACAATAGTACATTTTGTACAAAAGACAAGTTTTTTTAGATAAATATGCATAAATTCACAATATTTGAAACACCGATTTATTATGATGTTGGTCGCGGATTTGTTTTTTGTTGGAATTGGGGTGGATTTTTGTATATCATGATTTCCATCATGGAAAACACAGAACTTATAAAATTGGAAAAGCCGATAGTTATGGTCGGACTGATGGGGGCCGGAAAGACCAGTGTTGGTCGCGCCTTGGCGCGGCGCCTGGGCGTGCCGTTTGTTGATTCCGATAAAGAGATAGAGGCGGCGGCCGGCTGCAGTGTGGTCGATATATTCGCCATGTATGGCGAGCAGGAGTTTCGGCGTGTGGAACAGCGTGTGATAGAACGCTTGTTGGACACGCCGCCGACGGCAAAGGTTATTTCCACCGGCGAAGGCGCTTTTATTACGCCGGCGGTGCGTGAAATGCTGGCGGGCAGGGCGTTGACAATCTGGTTGAAAGCAGAACTGGATTTGCTTGTAAAAAGAACAAATTTTCGAGATACGCGCCCGCAGTTGTTGAACGCTGACAGCAAAAAAATTTTGGCTCAGCTGATAGATGAGCGTTATAAGACGTACGCTTTGGCGGACATAACGGTTCAGACGCGCGACGAAAGTTTGCGCAAAACGCTGGGGAAGGTTGTGGACGCAATACAAGAAAATAAAAACAAAAGGAGAAACAATGGTGAAAAATAATATTTTAAAGGATTTTAGAGCTTTTATAGAACGCGGCAATGCGATAGATATGGCGGTCGGTATAATCGTCGGCAGCGTTATGACCGGCGTTGTAAATTCTTTGGTAAAAGATGTGATTATGCCGCCGATAGGACTGTTGATTGGCGGCGTTGATTTCTCGCAGCTGTTTATCGTTTTGGGCGGCGGCCAGCCCGGCGAACATTATGCCACGATAGAGGCGGCGCAGGCGGCTGGCGCGACAACAATGAATATCGGCTTATTTATGAATTCCGTGGTCAGCTTTTTAATAACAATGTTTGCGGTGTTCCTGCTGGTGCGTTTTGTTGCGAAAATGCGCAGCAAGCAGCCGGTAACGACGCGTGCGTGTCCGTATTGCAAGACGTCAATCAGCAAAGCAGCGTGCAAGTGTCCGAATTGTTGTTCTGATGTGACGCCCGAAGAGGTTGCGGCGGTCGAAGAAAGTGATTTGAAAAAGAGCATCAAAGGGCTGAAAAAGATTGCGGACGGGCAATTGTCCAAAGTTTCAAAAATCGTAAAGAAAACAAATAAATAAAAATATTATTTGATAAATTGGATAAATATAAAAAGGCGAGCTGTGAGGCTCGCTTTTTATCTGGTGCGAAAATAAAAGGCGCCGCCGGTGGCGAGGGAGTTGCGCTCCGGCACAGCATATTTATTGGCGGGGGATTATCTTTCCAAAAGGCGCATAATGTATATTATGTATAGTTTTGTGTTGTGGTAAGCGGGGGAATGTGTGTTGTGGTGTGTTTGCGACGTGTTTGTGAATTATTTGTCGTGTGTTTGGTTTGTTTGTGCGACTGATTGGCGTGCAAAGATTTTATGTAATATTATTTGTTGAAATAATTTATTCTGTTTTGTTTTTATTCGATTGTTTGTAGAATAAAAAATATTTTTTTGTATGAGGCTGCGTTTTGCGCTTTTGGTGATATTGTATTGTTCTTTTTGCCGGCTGTTTCGTGCTCTCTTTAAAAATTGAAATTCATTATTAAGTTTTAATTTTATCTTTTTGATAATATTTAAGTATAAATTACTTTAATTTCATATAATTTGTGGCGTTTTTTATGGTTTTAAGGGCTAAAAATCCCGGATTTCTGCGGTTTTTGGGCGTTTTTTTGATGTTTTTATGCATTTTTATTGCGTTTTTGGGGGTTGGGCGATATATTTATTTGTATGAGATTAGATATAGCATTGGTTGGGCGTAATATTTACCCGACGCGGGCAAAGGCGGTCGCCGCGATAAAGGCGGGGCTGGTTTCCGTTAATGGCGTGCTGGCACAAAAGCCGAGTCAATCTGTTACGGCGTCCGATAATCTGGTCGGCGGTGCCTTACCGTACGTGTCGGGCCGCGGCAGTTTAAAGTTGGCGCGTGCGTTGGAGGAATTTCATGTGTCGCCGTCCGGTTTGGTGTGTCTTGATATCGGCGCCAGTACGGGCGGCTTTACAGAGGTTCTGCTGGCCGGCGGTGCGAAAAAAGTTTTTGCCGTTGACGTCGGAACAAATCAGCTGGTCCCGGAATTGCGCAATGACGCCCGTGTGGTGTCTTTGGAACAGACGGATATTCGTGACCTGGCGCCGATAGAGCCGGTCGATTTGATTGTGATAGATGTTTCGTTTATTTCATTGACCGATATCGTGGGCGTATTGCCCGCATGGGGGGCAAGGGGGGTGATTGCCCTGATAAAGCCCCAGTTTGAGGTGCCCCGCAGTGTCGCCGCGGCGGCGGGCGGCGTGATAAAGGCGGATTCGTGGCATCAATATGCCGTATCGCGCGCGACCGAGGCTTTTGCGGCAAACGGATTTGTGTGCACAGGGCTGACGGAATCGCCGATACGCGGCGGCAGTGGCAATATCGAATATCTGGCGTATTTTCAGAGTGGGGTATAGGCCCCCTGCTCTTTATCTGTCGGTTTTATTTTTTCTTGAATGCGCGGGGCTTTGTATATAAAATTACTCAAACAATTTATTATATAAGGATATAAAAATGGCGGACGATATAACAAAAATAAAGGCGCGCGAAGAAAAATGGCAAAAGCGCTGGCTGGAATCGGGTGTATTTACCCCAAAGAACGACGGCGTGCGTCCGCCCTTTTACATGTTGGCGGAATTTCCGTTTCCGTCGGGAAGCGGTTTGCATGGCGGCCATATGCTGAATTATACCGGCTGTGACGTAATGGCTCGTTTTATGCGCATGCGCGGTCGCGATGTTCTGTTCCCGCTGGGGTTTGATTCTTTGGGGATTTCGGCCGAGAACTATGCGACAAAAATCGGTCGCCATCCGTCGGTTGTCGTACGCGAGCTGGCGCAGCAGTTCACAAAAAATATGTTGGATATGGGCTGGTCCATTGACTTAAAGGCCCAGGTTTCGACGTCCGACCCGGAATTTATCAAGTGGACGCAGTGGATGTTTATTCAGTTGTTCAAGGCGGGGCTGGCGTATAAGTCAATGCTGCCGATGAACTGGTGTCCTAATTGCCGGACAACGCTGACGAATGAAGAGCTGGAAGACGGCAAATGTAACCGCTGTCACGGCGAGGTGGAGGTTCGTGAAAAGCTGCAGTGGAACCTGGCGATTACGAAATATGCTGACCGACTGCTGGAAGATTTAAAGCTGGTCGATTATCCGGAAAAGGTAAAGCGCGACCAGATGAACTGGATTGGGCGCAGTACCGGTGCGGACGTGGACTTCCGTGTCGGCGACGATATCATGACCGTGTACACGACGCGCCCGGATACGATATTCGGTGTGACGTTCTGTGCGATTGCGCCGGAGCATAAACTGCTGGCGCGGTGGCTGGATACGGGCCGCATAACCAACGCGGACGAGGTTCGCGCATATATCAAGCAGGCGGCGGCAAAATCCGAGATAGACCGTACGGACGTGACGAAAGAAAAAACGGGTGTGCGTCTGGACGGGATAATGGCGACCAATCCGTTTACAGGTGCGAATGTGCCCGTATTCGTGGCGGACTATGTATTGGCCGGATATGCGCACGGCACGATTATGGCGGTGCCGGCCCACGACGGACGCGATTATGATTTTGCAAAGAAATTCGGCCTGCCAATTATTCAGGTTTTGGATAACGGCGACGTGTCTGCCGGCGCGACCGAGGGGGACGGCCCGCATATCAATTCCGGATTTATGGACGGCATGGACAAGGCGACAGCGATTGCGGCGGCCATCAAATACGGCGAAGAACACGGCTTTGCCCGGCCAAAGGTGCGCTATCGCATGGGGGATTGGGGATTCTCGCGCCAAATGTATTGGGGCGAACCTATTCCGTTGGTTCATTGCGACAAATGCGGATGGGTTCCGGTTCCGGAAAGCGAGCTGCCGCTGATGCAGCCGTATATGGAGGATTATCGTCCGACCGACGACGGGGAAAGCCCGTTGGCCCGTGCGACGGATTGGGTTAACACCACCTGCCCTGTGTGTGGTGGCCATGCGGTTCGCGAGACGGATACCATGCCCCAGTGGGCGGGTTCGTCATGGTATTATCTGCGTTATCTGGACCCGCGCAACGATAAAGAATTCTGTTCGCGCGCCCAGATGGACAAATGGATGCCGGTTGACCACTATAATGGCGGCAATGAACATAACACGCGCCATCTGATTTATTCGCGTTTCTGGCACAAGGCGCTGTATGACCTGGGTATCGTGAACACGCCTGAGCCGTACAAGAAAAGAACCACGAACGGTCTGCTGATGGGCAGTGACGGTAAAAAAATGTCAAAGTCGCGCGGCAACGGATTTATGGTGGCCGACCTGGTCGCCAGTGTCGGTGCCGATGCGGCGCGTGTGACGGTATTGTCGCTGGGGCCGTGGGATTTGAATGTTAATTGGTCCGACGGGGCCCTGGCCGGGGTTCAGCGTTTCTTGAAACGCGTCGAGGCGATGTCCGATAATTTAAGCGACGCGCCCATGACGGCCGAACAGGAACGCCTGATGCATCAGTTGATTGCTGATATGACCGAGCGTATTGAAAACATGCGCTTTAACACCGCCATATCCGCGATGATGGAATATATCAACGCGTTTTCGGGCGCGCCGATGCCGCGTGCGGCGTATGATGCGCTGGTTTGTGTGATGGCGCCGTTTGCGCCGCACCTGGCCGAGGAAATGTGGGAAAAGCTGGGCAATGCCAATATGCTGGCGCTGGCGCCGTGGCCGACGTTTGATGCGGCAAAGCTGGTTAAAACGGAAATGACGCTGGTGGTGTCCGTGAACGGCAAGCGCGCGGCGGAGTTTTCCATGCCGACCACCGCGACAGAGGCGGATATTATCGCCGCTGCAAAAGTGGCCGCGGGCGCAAAGCTGGACGGGGCGACGATAATAAAAACAATCGTCGTGCCGAACAAATTGGTTAATTTTGTAATCAAGAAATAAAATAAACGCCCCGTTCGGGGCGTTTTTAATTTTTGTAATAGCAGTTTTCGGTGTATTCGCCACTGCCGCTGGTGTCAGAAAATTTGGTTCCCGTCGGCAGATAGCATGATGTTATCGATGTGTTGCTGCCGGCAACGGATGTGCCGCCGTTCGGACATGCGGTGCAACCGGTCGTTCCGTTTGTCGAGGAACCGTAATACCCCGCCGCACAACGGTATGACGTACTGGTTACCTTGCAGCCGTTTAGACAGCTGCACATGCGGGTGGATTTGCTTTCGTATCCTGTGCGATAAGCGCTGAATGTCGTGTCGCTGGTGCAAGATGCGCTGTCGCAGGCGTTGCAACATTGCGTAACAGGTGTTAGCAGGTTGCATTCCGGAATGAGCTCTGATAATGTCGCGTCACCCAATGTTCCATGTGCGCATGCGCTGCAAATAAACACTTTGTAAATATTTCCGCTGGATGATGCCTTATAGCATTTGGTGGTATAGCTGCCGTCCAGGCATGTGTTTAGTGTGTACATTTCGCTTCCCGTACAGGTTGTGACAGAACAGGTGCTGATTACGGCGTCGGCGTTGCCTGTCGCAAGTGTTGTTATGAATGCCGTTAATGCCAATATGGTTATTTTGTTTTTCATTTTTTTCAATCTCCTGGTTTTTCGAAATGAAAAAACCACCCAATTCAGAGTGGTCAGGAGGTTGAGAACAATCATAGGAATTGTGCCGTTTATTCAATATACTCACGGCCCTCCTGACCCGAATGTCAGGAGTCTTGTTTTTCGTCCCAATAGTAAAACCGGCGCAATGTGCGCGCCTTAAGATTCTATTCCGACGCCTATGCAGAGGTTCTCACACCTCATTACCGGAACACCCGGTAACATTTGAATTATATAACGTGTATGTCATAAAAACAAATAAAAAATCCCGCCGGTTGGCGGGCGTGTTTATGAGATTTTTTCAATTCTGCGGCGGCGGCGTTCGATATCGTCGAACGGGCTTTCCAGAAATGTCTGAACGCACAGAAACGCCATTTCAATATCAATGTCGTCCGCAGCCAGCGCCAGTACGTTAATATCGTCGTGAAAACGGTCGTCGCGGGCCTGTTCCGGGCGGTCACAGCGTGACGCGCGGATATTACGGTAACGGTTCGCCGCAATCATGACGCCCGCCCCCGTGCCGCATATGATGACGCCGCGTGCGTTTTTATCGTCGCCGATTGCGTCGGCCATTGCCTGTGCCACGTCCGGATAATCGGCGGATGTATTCGGGTCGTCAACGCCCAGATTTACGACCATATATCCGACCGCGGTCAGCATTTCGATTAAATACAGTTTCAGACCCACCCCGCGGTGGTCGCCCGCAATATAAACCTTGGATACGGTTTTATTCATCTTTCTTGTCCTTTCTTTTTGCCAGCTTGCATTCCAAGCCCGTATTGCCGGTAATGTTTATTGTTCTGTATGACAGCGTGCCGGACATTTTTGCCGCACTGAACATGTTGGCGGTGTTCACGGTTGCAGGCCCGTCCAGTTCACCGTGCAGGAACAGGTTGTCGGCCGTGATTTTACCCACGACGCGGCCGCCCCGCCCTATGACAACGGTCTCTGCGGTAATGTTGCCGCGAACCTCGCCATGAATCTGGACGATGTGGTCGGTTTTTATGTCGCCGTTCAGGCTGCAACCGGCGCCGATGATGGTCGGTGAATTCTTTTCCAAAGAGTTAGTAAATGCCAGCATCTTTTATTCCTTTACAAATTTTGCAGGGTCAAACTGGGCGCCCTTGTATCTGATTTCATAATGCAGGTGCGGTCCCGTACTGCGTCCCGAAGAACCGCCCAGGCCCACAACCGTGCCGGGACGGACCCAGTCGCCGCGCGACACCGTTATCTGGGACAGGTGCGCGTACAGTGTGGTAAAGCCCAGACCGTGGTCGATTTCGACCGTTGTGCCGTATCCGACGCGCTCGCCGGCCGATACGACGCGGCCCGGTGCCACGGCCATTAACTCTGTTCCGATTTTGCCTGCAAAGTCAATGCCGCGGTGACGTTTCTGCTTGCCGTCAAAAGGGTCTTTGCGCATGCCGTAATTTGATGTTATGCGCATCTGGGCCACAGGCGCCCCAAGTGGCAGTATCGTGCGCAGGCGCGCCAGACCACTCCATAATTCCAAATCATCAGCCAGTTTCTGGTATTTCGGGTCAAGCGTTTTGTCTATCTCCAGCGGGCTAAACGCGGCGCCGACCAGCGGGTTTGTGTATCTGTTGGCCGCGGTTACCAATGCGCGCTCGCTAAGTCCCAGTGATGCAATCGTGCCGTTGATTTTCTTTAAATCCTTGCGCAGTTCGTCCGTCTTGTCGGCGGCAAGTGTGCTGACCGTATCGACTATTTCCGTGTCGGCGGCGACAATCGCCTGCATGGATTCAACAATTGCGATATTGCGCTTTTTTAATTCCTCGTTCTCGGCGCGTGTCAATTCGTATTCCGCGGACAGCTCAGACAGTTTTACGTATTCCGGCGTGTATTCGTCGTCGGTAAATATTTCAGATACGCGCGTGCGCAGAAAATCCAGCTCGCCCCACGTTTTTAAGCGCGCGTTCATCAGGTTTTCTTTTTCCGCATCGGTTAGTTTTTTCGCGTTTAAAATCTTGTCGTCGGTGACGTTTAGGTTGCGTGTCAATTCGTTGAATTTTTCCAGATACACGCGCAGGTCCGTCATCTGGCGCGTGTGTTGGGCGCGGGCCTGTTCCAGTTGCTGGGTGCGTTTCTGCAACAGCGGTCTGTGATACACGAAAACATATGTCGACCACGATGCCCATATAACCAGTCCGACCTTGCCGCAGAATTTTGTGAAACGCCAAAAGCTGCTCTGTTTAAATGTGTAAACGTTGCCGCGTGGCGTGTCCATTACGGTAAATTCACGCGGCGGGAATATGCGCACTATGACGCGCCAAATTGCGCGGAACGGCGACGTTATCAGCGCCCACAGTGATGTAAAATGTCTTGTTATAAAGTTTATCATGTCAGCTAAGTGTAGACAATGCCGCGGCAATAGTCAAGCCGTCGCGTAAAACGGCCTCTGTGTTCATTGACAGGCCCGCGTGAATCAGCGTCGGGCCGCGCGTGCCCAGGCGGCCGCGCAATAATACCCGCTCTGCTGTTTTGCGGGCGCCGAACAGCGGCATTATTTCAATGTCGCCGCATTTTTCCGCCATTTGGGCGACAATTGTTGCGGCGGCGGCCGCATCGACGACGATTACAAATGTGCCGCGCGGCTTTACGCGTGCCAAGCATTTGCGGGTCCACAGCCCCAAATCCGCATTATGATGCGCGTTATGTTTGGCCGGCGTGCCCTTGAAATACGGTGGATTTGTAATTACCAAATCAAAAGTGCGGTTTGTGCGCCATGTGGTGATGTCGGCCTTAATCAGTTCAATGGCGTGGCCGTTTAATTCGGCGTTGGCGCCGCATTCGGCCAGCATTTCCGGTGAAACATCCACCCCCGTGACGGCGGCGCCCGGGTTGTTCGCCATCAGGCATAACGCCGCCCCGCCCGTTCCGACGCCGGCATCCAGCACGGTTTGTGCGCGCGTGTCCGCCGCCATCGCCGCCAGCCATACCGCGTCGGATGTCGGGTTGTAATGGCCGCGCCAAAGTCGCACACGGCCGCCCATCAGGGTAAAAATATCTTGTTTTTGCGCCATAGGCATATATAATAATTCATCAAAATTAAAAGGCAAGATTATGTTTGATGAGACATTGGTCGTTCAAAGTGCGATAAGTGCGTTTAATAATGCGGCACTGGTGGCGCCCACATTTTTCTGGGTTGGGGTGCTGGCGCTGCCGCTGATGGCGCTGGCGTATTTTTATGGTGCCGATTTTATGCGCCGCATCGGTTGGCGCCGTCCTGATTTGATGCAGAACAGCTGTGTTCTGACGGTGGCGATAACGCTGATATGGCTGATTTCATTCGGTGGAAATTACGACGTGCTGCGTGACGGGCGCTCGGTTTTGCCGTTTTGTATTGCGGGCGTGGTGTTTGTGTGCTGTGGCCTGCTGGGGGCGGCGTCGCGCACGGTTCCGTTGCCGCGGTGGCGCGGAACCACCTTGCGGCATCGCGCGGTTGTTGTGGCGGCGACGGCGGCGCTGGCGTTTTTTGTCGGGCTTTCCGGCGTGCATACCTGGTGGGGTGCGGCGTTGCAGATTGCGGTGTTTGGCGGCGGACTGGCGCTGGGGCGCACTATGCCGCGGTATGCGCGGACGGCAATTATATGCCCGGTTGTGATTTTGGGCGTTACGACGCTGATTCTGATGCAGCCGGAATTTTTCCGTTTCGGCCAGCTGGGGGCGCTGGGGGCGCTGCATATGCTGGCGCTGCTGGCGGTTGGTGGCGCGATTGCGGCGGCATTGGCGGTGCGTTATGTGCGCCCGGCCGGCCGCATTCATCACAGTGCGTACGTAAAGCTGAAATGGATGCTGCGCTTTGTGTCAATGCTGGCGATTGTGCTGTTTCTGCTGACCGAGTCCGTGCCGGTGTTCCTGGGGGCGATTGGGGGGGTATTTGCAATGTTTGCCATGTCCGTGTGGCATGCGAACGCGGTGCCTAAAAATCTGGACGTGCATTTCTGGGCGATTGTCCTGGGGGCATTCGGGCTGATTACCACACTGCCGGTGATAAGTGCGCTGGGCGTCATGTTGTGGGCGGATACGGATGCGGACAGCGGCAAATTTGCCGACGCAAAGTTCTTGTTATAATTCGTTATATTTATTTAATACCAATCAAACGGCGTATGGTGTATTATTCCCAGCGAAATGATTATTAAATAAAGCGAGTAATCTTATGAGCGTACATCCGACAGCCATTATTCACGAAGGCGCCGTTCTGGGCGCCGATTGTAAAATTGGCCCAAACTGCATTATCGGTCCGAATGTCGTCTTGGGCGACCGTGTGGAGCTGATTTCCAACGTCATAATCGACGGGCATACGACAATCGGCGACGATTCCATCGTGTATCCGTTCGCCGTTCTGGGCGTAATGAGTCAGGACTTAAAGTGGCAGGACGAGGCGGCGATGACCGGTCTGCGCATTGGAAAGCGCTGTCGTATTCGTGAATACGTGACCATTCATTCCGGCACGCCGGCGTCCGACGGAACGGTTATCGGCGACGACTGCCAGATTATGGTAAACGCCCATGTCGGTCACGACTGCAAAATCGGTAACAGTGTCGTCATGTCCAATCTGGTTCAGGTTGCGGGCCACGTTGAAATCGAAGATTTCGCAATATTGTCGGGCGGCGTAATGGTGCTGCAGTTTGCGCGCATCGGTCGCAATGCCTTTATCGGCGGCATGTCCGGTGTCGGAAACGATATCCTGCCGTATGCGATATATGACGGAAATCCGCGCGCGGTTTATCGCACGATTAACCGTGTCGGCCTGATGCGCCACGGGTTTACCAACGAAGACATGCATGCGATTCACAATGTTTATTCGGCTGTTTTCCGCGACAGCGAGGGGACGGTGACGGAACGCCTGAACCGTGTTCGCAAGGAAGTTAAAAACAACAAATATGCCATGGACGCCATAGATTTTATTGAAAATCGTTCAAAGCGCGGAATCGGCACGTCTAAAAATGCAGAATAAATCCAAAATATTTATTATTGCCGGCGAAGTTTCGGGCGACGTTTTGGGCGCCCGAATAATGTCTGAAATGCCGGATGCGGAATTTTACGGCATCGGTGGCGAAAATATGACGGCGGCGGGATTGCGGCCGTTGTTTGACATGTCCGATTTGTCCGTTATGGGCGTGATGGAGGTTTTGGCTCATGCGCGCACATTAACGCGCCGTATCCGCCAGACGGTTGATGAAATTGTCCGCGTGCGTCCGGATATCGTTTTGACGATTGATTCGCCCGGATTTGCGCGCAGTGTTATCAAGGGACTGCGCCGTTCTGCGGCGGGACGTGCACTGATAGACGGCGGATTGCGCTTTCATCATGTTGTCGCCCCCCAGGTTTGGGCTTGGCGCCCGGGGCGCGCGAAAAAGTATGCCCGCACGTTTGACAAGCTGTACGCGTTTTTTGATTTCGAGGTGCCCTATTTCACCAAATTCGGCCTGGATACGGTTGCGGTCGGGCATCCGATTGCGGACGGGATAATCGGCAAATACGGCCGCGGGAAAAAGGCGGTGGATGACAAGATTATAACCCTTGTCCCCGGCAGCAGAATGTCCGAGGTTCGTCGCCTGATGCCGCTGATGCGCGAGGTGGCCGGTATTATCGCGCGCTCGGGCTATCGCGGATACAGGTTTGCAATTCCGACGGTTGAAACCACGGCCGATTACGTCGCGGCCGAGACGGCCAAATGGGGCGTGCAGGTGGAACTGGTTCCGTCGGCGGACAGGTATGATTTGTATTCAAGAACATATATCGCAATCGCCGCCAGCGGCACCGTTTCGGCAGAGTTGGCTATGATGCATGTTCCGGCGATTATTGTTTACAAGATGAATCCTATAACGACATGGCTGGTCCGCCAGGTTATAAATGTCAAATGGGTGTCACTGGTTAACATTTTGCTGAAACGTGGCGTGTATCCCGAATTTTTGGGGCCTGCGGCGCGTTCGGATTGTGTTATGGAGGCCTTCGGCCAGTTAACGATACCGCGTGTGCGTGAAAAGATGATTGCGGATTTGAAATCAGCTGACAAATTATGGTGCCGCGGCGACGGCGGTGCGGCCGCGATGATTGCCGACGGTGTTCGCGGTGCGATTGGCAAATAAGCAATAATGTTATTAAATTATTAAAAAGCAAAAACCCGCCGTTTTGGCGGATTTTTTATGCCGTATTGGTTCTCCGGGGTTCAGGCCGTTTTTAATCCATTCCGGCCGGCATATTTTTTAAACTGTCGCATTCGGATTTCTTTATGCAAAGGTTTTTGTCTTTGCCACGGAATGTTGGCGGAATTATACACCAGTTGTCAATCGGATGGTCTTTTTTCAAATCCGTGATATTCGGTTCTTCTTTTATTACACCATCTTCTTCTTTGCAGTACCCGTCTATTGCGTCGTCGCGTTCAACCGGAATTTCGGCAACGCATTTCGCGCTTTTGCCCCATTTGCTGCGCCGCCCCCCATTTTCCCAGCACAGGCATGCACCCCATGACTGTGTTTGAACATTCAGTCCATAATCGCGCGGGCACATGTCTTCGCCGTCGCCGATTCTGAACAGGCTTTTTAAGTCTTTATAAAGCCCTTCTCCGAAATTAGATACGCAGAAATTGTCCTTGTCATACACATTCGGACGTATGAACTGGTATTCGACAAAACGGCCCTGCAGATTGCCGCACTGCGTTGTTAAGGTGTCGATTATCTGGTTATAGATTTCTGTTGCAACGCCGGTCGGACGCAGATAACGGTGCTTTATCGCATTGGGTTCCGGTTTTTTGTTAATCTGCTGGGTTGATATCAGACCGTAAATATTTGTGGCGTCGGTCGCATTGTTGTTGGCAACCCATACCTGGCCGCTGTTGTCGTCTTTTGCCATCGTTGCCTTATATTTATCAAATCCGCCGAATGCTTGCTCTATTATTTTGGGGTCGCTGCAGGCGGGGATTGTGGTTAACTGTTTCGCGCATTCGGATTTGTATGCCGCGGTTTTCTGTGTAGTTGTTCCGTCTTTGTTTTCATATTCAACTGTCAAAGGGCCGTCTTCTGCGGTCGTGTCATACAGTGTGAACCAATCCGGCGCACTGTTCTCGTCTGCGAACAGGCCGCTGTACGGATAGTAAAAGTTTTCATAGCGGCTGCCGCCGTACTTGTCAAAACACTGTTTTACAACGGCGCGGCACGCGGTCAAAGTATCCGTGTCGGTGCGCTTGTTGATATATTCCTTAACAATATCCTCGTCAAACATGTTGTTGCACGAATTCACATAATCCGTGCACAGTTTGTCGTTTAAGACGATACGGTGCGGCTGGACCAGTACGCTGGCGTCGCCGGTTAATTCTTTCATTGCGTCGGTAATCGATGTGTCGCCGTTCATATAGCATGCGGATACGAAATCAAAGCAGCCCTGGCGAATCTGGGCCACTTTTGCCTTTTGGGCATAGTATATGTCCAGCATGGCTTTGTCCAAGTATTCGGACCAGACCGTGTCGGCCTGTTCGGTGCATTTGTCCAATGCGGGTTGCGCAAATTTTTTTACGCGTTTTTCAAAATTCTGAACAAAAATGCGGTTGCTGTAAACCTTGGTTAATTTTTGATCCGCAGCATCCACCCCGGACGGGAACGTCAGCAGCTTTTCCAGCTCGTAAAAATTGGCGACGCCCGCAATCGGCGCGCCCGTGCTGATGTCTATGAATTCGCCGTTGTCCAGGCACTTGTGATATCCGGCGCCGCAAACCTCTTCGCTAAGAATTGCGTTCTCTACATTTGTCAGGCAGGACGAGATATCGTCCGAATTGTGTTTTTGCCGATTTTCAACACGCGCCAGGTCCAGCATCGCACTGCCCTCGCGGACGGCGGATTTCATCTGCTTTTGCTTTTCAGCTATCGCTGTTTCCACCGTGTTGCAGTCCTGCTCTATCGCCATAAGATATGCGGTAATCGCACGCTGCAGCGATGCGTCGTTACAGTCCGCCTTGACCGCGTTCCGGCACTGGGGATATACGGCGGAATACAGGTTCTGGCCGTTGTATGCGGCGATGGCTTGGCCGGCGTCGGTCATGCCGAACGCGTTCGCCGTGTCAAATGAAATGTTTATGCTGTTTAAATCGGAGTATTTGCCGCCGACCGTACTGTCCGTGCCGCGAATAGAGTTCATGATTGCCTGCAGCAGCGCCTTGGATGCGGACGTGTCCGACGTTAATGCGTTTTCCCCCTCCGATGCGGTTTTCATGGCGCCGGCCTGGGCGGCGGTCATGCCGACAACGTTCAGGTTTTCCGTGAACACGGTCAGCTGTTCGCCCGCGTCCTGTAATATTTTGCGTGTTTCGGCCAAATCATATACGCGGTTGCTGCACGAACAGCGGCGATAGTCGTCGTTCTTTAGCGTACAGAACTGGTCCATGCAGGTAAAGTATGCGTTTTTGCACTGCTCGTATGCGGCGCCGGTGCGGGTCTCCGACATTGTTGTCGCCGTGGCGGCGGCGCGCGCGGTATTCGGCGCGGCGGCTGTGCGTGCGGATACCCTGGGGGCGGTTGAACTGCGCGGCGCGGTCGTGGCGGTGCGCGCGGCGGTCGGCGTTGCGGCTGTTCGGGCGGTGACGTTTTGGGCGGACGATTTGTTTGATGCCGTCACGCGCGATGCGGTTGTGCGACCCGGCAGTGCCGTCGTGCGTGCGGTTTGCGCTTTATCGGTTGTTGTCGCGCGCTGAACCGTGCCGGTTGTCTGGCGCACGGTGGCGTTTCCATCACGAACAGCACCCCGGGCCAGACCCGCGGATGCCAAGAGATATGTCGCAAAAATCAGAATTCTCTTCATCTCTGATAAAAATGTTAGCAAAAAAACGAAATTCAGGGCAAGCGAAATAATATATTGTCCGGCGCTCTATTTTAAGATTTTGTTCCCGTGGCGGGCGCGCCGTTGCGGGCTTTATAATGGCGGCATGAGAAAATCAAGACTAGAGGCTTTTAGTGACGGCCTGTTTGCCGTGGCGATAACCATAATGGTGCTGGCGCTGGCCGTGCCGCGTGACGTTTCTTTCGGGGCGCTGGGGCAGATGGTGCCGGTGTTTTTAAGTTATGTATTAAGTTATATCTACGTCGCGGTGTTTTGGATAAACCACCACCATCTGCTGGCGGCGACACGGCGCATAAACAGCGCGGTTTTGTGGGGGAATCTGCACTTTTTATTTTGGGTGTCATTGATTCCGTTTTTTACGGCGTGGGTTGATGAAAATCATGCTGCCCCGGTACCAGTTGCCGCATATGGCGTCGTTTTAATGATGTGTTTTGTGGCGTATCGCGTGCTGGAGATACTGTTGATTCGCGCCCATGATTCAAATTCCGTGATTGTGCGCGCACTGCGTCCCGGTCGACGTGAAAATCCGACGATAATCGCGTTTGTTGTGGCGATACTGATGTCCGCCGTGCACCCGTTTTTATCACTGGCGGTGTATATTGTCATTGCGATTATATGGGTGCGACCGCATCCGCGTCTGGAAAGACTGCTCGGATATGACGATATATGCGACGCATCGAAAGATGCAGAAAAATAATTTGCCAATATGAATTTTCTTGTTGCAAAACGAGCAAAGTTGATATAATATGTTTCTCGCCTGCGGATATGGCGGAATTGGTAGACGCGCTAGTTTCAGGTACTAGTGGCAGCAATGCCTTGGAAGTTCGAGTCTTCTTATCCGCACCACGTTTTGGGGTTGTAGCTCAGTTGATAGAGCGCTACGTTCGCATCGTAGAGGTCGTGGGTTTGAGTCCCATCAGCTCCACCAAAATTTAAAAACAAGGCCACGAAAGTGGCTTTATGTTTATCTGCCGGGGATATGGCGGAATGGTAGACGCTGAGGACTTAAAATCCTTTGGTTATTGCAACCGTGTGGGTTCGAGTCCCACTATCCCCACCAAGCGTTGACGGATGTGTAGCTCAGCTGGTTAGAGCGCTTCGTTCACATCGAAGAGGTCGTTGGTTCGAGTCCAATCACATCCACCAGAAATAACCGCCCATAAAGGGCGGTTTTTCGTGTGCGGACACGTTTGTGGTGGGAAATAAGAAAACGCCCGAATGGGCGTTTTTTATCTTAAACCCTTTGCACGGCAACAGCTTGAGGCCGCAGTTTTCCAATCAGAGTACTGTTTTGACGGGTCGCGCAGGTCACGCCAGGCCTGCCATCCGCTGCATCTTTTGTTTGCGCCCGTGCCGGTGCATTTGGCATAGCGGCGCAGAGAACATGTCTGATTTGAAACTTTGCCCGTGTCGGTGGTGCATTTTACGACAACGTTCTGGTTTTTTGCGTCGTTTTGCCCCAGTTCTTTGGACGACATTACCTGGTACGCATTTGCCGTGGTCAGTGCCGCGGCACAGATTAAAATTGCCGTTAATATTTTTTTCATGGCGACGTCCTTCCTTTGTTACATACAAATTATAAGTAATTTTACTACAAAATACAACGGGTATTTTATCGGGTCAGGGGCTGGCTCGGCTCCACATGACAGCCGTTTTCGCGCATCAATTTTACCCCGTTCATCCAGCCCTTTAAAAAGACTTTGCGTTTCGGATTATGCTCGGTAATGCTAACGTAATACCGTTGCAGAGTGTCCCAATACGCGTTATGCAAATCGCCGTTAAAATTCTCGGCGGCCTGAATCAGTTCGCTGTCAACCTTGCCTGTTTCCTTTAATCCCAGCGTCTTTTGCAGCTTTTTTACGCCCGCTCCCGGGCCGGATGCGAAATCGCCGCGCAGTACGTCGCCGCGAATAGAATCGGGCAGTTTGTCAATGCCCTTGGCCTTGTAAAATCGTTCGTATGTGCGGTCTTCGGCGCCGCCGCGCGTTAATTTGCGCACGTCTATGTCCCGATTGTAATTTTGTGCATATCCGTAACATGTATAGCCGCCCGGATCGTTGGGATGACTGCCGCAGTCGCCTTCGACGCGAAATATTTGAACCATCATTTTTTCAAATGCGGGGTCTATCTGTTCGTATTTACCGGTTGTTAATATTTTGTTTTTGAAAACATTACTGCGCGTGGACGGTGTGCACGGGCCGTCATGTACGCGGTTGTTCGCCATTACCGTGGCCGGGGCCGATGACCTATTCGGAACCGCAGCGGGTGCGGCGGTGACAGGTTCCGGTCCCGTCGTCGGGGTGGTTGCGGGCGCCATTGCAATGGTTGGCGTGTTTTGCTGTGCGGGTGTGTTGGCGGTGGGATTTTGTGACGGTTGGGTGCCGGATTGCCCGCCTTGGTTTTGTTTTGCGGGATTGTCGCCGATTGCGATAATTTCCTGTTCGCGGCCACGGTCTTGGGGGCATCTGGTCTCATCAAAATACTTGTCGCAGTATTCGTCATTCGACATCTGTATCGCATCAATCTGGCGCCGTGCCTCAAGTGTTTCAAGTTGACGCGTTAAGGCTTTTTCCTCGCTTTCCACCTTTATACCGTTATACGCCTTTGCATCCTTGTACGGTGCGTATCCTGCGGCCAGGTTCTCCATACGGTCCGCGAACGATACGTCGTTTATCGTTGTCGGGAATGCCGCTTTTGCTATATGCTCCGTACCCGCACCATTCTGCGATTGTAATTGCTGTAACTCTATCGCCCGTTCTTTTACGTCATTGGCCCAATCGGGGACCTTTGACGCATAGGGATTATTTATTTTAAATTCATTCTGCTGTTGTATATTAGCCGCACCGGTTGCCGCCGGGAATGCAGACGGTTGCACAACGTTTGCGTATTGTTTTACGTAAGTATCAAAAGCTGTATCAATATACCCCGCGCAGGACGATGCATAGTTATGCCCCGGCATACGCGACAGCTCCAGCATAATTGCGGGCCGTACATCCGCCACCCGCATGCCGTTACAGTTATTGTTCGCGGCA
Organism: uncultured Alphaproteobacteria bacterium; assembly: GCA_947646585.1. Taxonomy (GTDB): domain Bacteria; phylum Pseudomonadota; class Alphaproteobacteria; order Rs-D84; family Rs-D84; genus Enterousia. Next base: position 147,600 of record CANSHD010000002.1, read on the forward strand.
CATTGTGATGCGACTAAATTTGTAACGATTGTTTGGCAATCCTGTGTATCAACCTCAGGCCCTGTGACATACACAGGCGATGGCATGATGCGTTTATTATACTGCTGACCCGGGCTCCAGAACGGATTGGTGGAATAGTTTTGAACATTTTGAATCTGGCCGTATTGCGACAGCGGTACCGCGCGCGCGGCGCAGCAACATGCGGTTGCTGCGCAATAAAATGTTAAAAGACCAAATGTCGTTTTTTTCATTTTGCACCGTCGGCGGTTGTCCACGGTTCGTCATTCATTATCAGATAGTACAATGCACTGTCGTCTTCGCCCGGATTTCGAATGACGGGACGTACAACATATATGTCCACGTTGCAATGATGCGTGCCATCTTCTTCCTGTTGTGTTAACAAATCCTGCCAGGTTTTTTCCGCGAAATCCATTGCCTGCAGGTATGCGGCGTCATCGTCTGCGGCACTGACCGAATCGCCGGCCCACATTAACCACATGCCGTAATTGACAACGTTTTCCTGCCCTTCGATATCGTCCGCCGACAGCAGTAACAACGGTTTGAAATCAATTCCGTTTGTATAGTCGCCAGTGCTGGTTTCGGTCCAGTCATACATGTCGCCAGCAAATGTTATCGCGCCGTATAACAGGCCGCCCGCCTCTTCCAGTTTTGCCAATTTGCCGATATTTTTCAGTGTCGAATGAAACAGCCAGTCGCGAACTTTGCCGGATGTTGCGCCGGAACGCGCCAATTTTGAGCTGCGGCGTAACAGGCGGCCGCCGCTGTTGGCGGCCTTGAAGCTGCGCCATGTGCGCGCCATTATGTTGCCGCGTTGCGCCGGACGACGCAACGCCTGCAGGTTATGGCGATATTTGTTTAATTCTGTGAAAGTGTCGGCGTTTTTCTTGTACTGGCGCACGTTGTCGTCGGCGCGCTCCATCTTGCGCATGGCGTCGCCCAGCTGCTTTACCTCATCCGATTTTTTTGCATATGCGGCGGCGTCTTTTGCTTTGTCCAACTTTTTCAATTCTTCGGCGGCGCGGGTATATTTCTGGCCCAGGCGCATATATTTTTGAACGGATTCGGTCTGGCGCAGTGTGCGCATTGATGCGCTTAACCCCTTTAACGCCTTAGAGGCGCGCGCCGCCTTGGTCGCGCCCAGAACCGCCGCGCCGCCGCCAAACGTGGCAACCGTTATCGCGACATCCAATGCGATTTCCAAATATGAAATCCACTGCAGATTGACGTCGCCCGCGACGTAATAATCGTTGGTGTCCTCGCCTTCCGGCAGGCCGACCGTTTTGGTTACGGATTGGTTCAGCTCGTCACTGTCAAGGGCCAGCGCGCTTTTGCTGGTGCAATGATAGCCCTTTGGATACAAGTCATCGATGTTGTCGTTTATGTACTTCATCGATATCGTGTTGTTTTTCCCCTCGCCTGCAAATTCACGCAAGGCGCCGTTTTGCACCACCATTATCCCGTACCATGCCGGATTTGTGTTGGTCCATACGGCCGCGTCGTCCGCGGCACCGATACGCGGGTTCGGGTTGTCGTCCGGCAGGCTGCGCTTGTTTGCGACCATTAAGCGCTGTCTTAAAACCTTTGGCTGGGTTTCATAGTTAACCACTATTTTGCGGCCGCCTGGGAATGTGTATTCAATCGGTATGAATTTTATTGATTCCGTTTCATCCGCATTGGCAATTTCCGGGCATGCCAATACCTGTTGCAGAACCTCAGGCTTTGAGAATGTGGTGTATATCCATTGCTGCACCTCCGTCTCGGGGGCGGTTTCGCTGATTCCGGATACGGTTGCGGCCAATGCGTCCGCAAAAGCCTTGGTCGCGCACTGTGTGTCGGCTGTTTCGGTATAGAGTAACTCGTCAATGGATACGAATCCCGGATTTGCGTCTTCTGTTTCGGGAATATCAATTCCGGCCACCGCATGCGATGCACCCGGCGCCAGCAAGACCGCCAGCCCCAATAAAGTGATACGAAGACGCCGGGTAATGTTCATGTTCTGCTTCTTGGGTTTGTGGTGTTAATCGTTTAGTCGTCAATTCGTATCACATCTTCAATAATCATTGCGGAATCGTTTATATCCAATGTGTCCGGGTCGTATATAAAGTATCCGATATACATGTCAATGTCGTCCTCGTTCCAGTCGCACGGGCTCTTGTCCTGAATTTTGGACATGTTGGCTTTGACTTTCTTTATCTGGTTTGCGTCCATTACCAATTTTTTGCCCGTGTTTATCTCGTAGAGATGATAATCGGATTCTTTCACGCAATACTGTTTGCCCATGACCGGCTGTAACACGTTCGCATTCAGCATGTCCAATTTCCCTTTCCAGCCCGTCGGACTGTCGCCGCATACGGTATAGCAACCCTCGTTATGGTCCACGTCCTGGCAGTTTACTATTTCCTTGTCGGCGTCACTGGACAGCAGACTGTACCCCAGGCCGGCGCCCTTGCCCCCCTGGTATATCAGGGCGCCCGTGGCGGCCAGTGCGGTCCATTTGTTTTTTAGGTTTTTGCCCACAATCTTTACATAATTCTTTACGCCGGCACGCAGAACGCCCTTGCCCGCATAGTTGTTCCAACCGCGCATGTTGGCCTTTAAACCCAGTTTTACCGCGCTTTTTGCCAATTGCTTTCCACCCTGTTTGCTTAATCTTTTTGCGGCCGCCTTGCCCCCGACTTTTGCCAGGGCGCGCGCGGATGCCTTCAGGCCCGCGCCCAATGCCGCGCGTCCCGCGGCAACGGCGGCGCCGCCGGCGCCCCCGCCATAGAATGTTGCCACGGCCGCAACGGCGGTGACTATCCAGCCGACCGCGTCGATTAACCCCTCGTAAGAACGATTGTTTTCGCAAACCAAGGCGCCGTATTTACGCATGGTCTGGTCCATTACTTCGGATATTTCTTCCAAAATGGCGTCCCAATCAACGTCGATGCCCAGGTCTTTTTCTTCGACCTTGCCCGTCAACTCGCTAATCGGTTTTTGATATTTGGTCAGCTGCGGGTCGTTGTCGCCCAGGAAATTGATTACAAACGCGTCATCCAGCCATGTTTTATCGGACGCCTTGTGCGCGCTTACATAACTGGTCGCCAATGCTTTGAAAAAGGCTTCCTGTTCTTTTGTGTCCGGGCCCAAAGCCTTTATTATCAATTCTATGATTTCCGCATCGCTCATCATTTCGGCGTTGCCGGAATCGTTGTTCAACGGAACGCTGCCGCCGTTTTTGATGATTTCGCGCACGGTCGCCCAGTTTATTGCGATGTTTACGCCGTCAATTTGTTCGGATACGTCATGTTTGAACTTGTCGGCATAGTTTTTGCAGTTCGGTGACGACAGTATTGCATTTGCCGTCGCCTGGTTAAAATTTACGGTAAGGCCGCTTTGCGCATCGGTAAAAGACCGGTACAGTTCGCATGCAACCAGGCCGTCGCAATCGCCGGAATATGTTTGGCAATCATTAGAGACGGCAAATGCGCCGGTCGGAATTGCAAAACATAAAAGCATCAGCAGATTGCGTAAGAATTTCATTACTGCGCCTTTTTTAATGCATTAACCAGCGCCTGGATTACGCGCTGTCTTTGTTGGTCATTTGCTTGTTGTTGCTGTTGCTGGGTTTGGCAATATTGTGTGTCACTTGGATATTTTTCGCAATATTCCTGTGGATTCATTTGCAACTTGTCCAGTTGTTGTCGGGCCTGGGCCATTTGCAGGCGGCGTGTCATCGCCTTTTCCTCGCTTTCCACCTTTATACCGTTATACGCCTTTGCATCCTTGTACGGTGCGTATCCTGCGGCCAGATTCTCCATACGGTCGGCGAACGATACGTCATTTATTGTTGTCGGGAACGCCGCCTTGGCTATATGCTCCGTACCCGCCCCATTCTGCGATTGTAATTGTTGTAACTCTATCGCGCGTTCTTTTACGTCATTAGCCCAATCGGGTACCTTTGGCGCATAGGGATTGTTTATTTTAAATTCATTCTGCAGTTGTATATTCGCCGCACCTGTTGCTGCCGGGAATGCGGACGGTTGCACAACGTTTGCATATTGTTTTACGTAAGTATCGAATGCAGTATCAATATACCCCGCACAAGATGATGCATAGTTATGCCCCGGCATACGTGACAGCTCCAGCATAATCGCAGGTCTGACATCCGCCACCCGCATGCCGTTACAGTTATTGTTCACGGCGCATTGTGATGCGACTAAATTTGTAACGATTGCTTGGCAATCCTGTGTATCAACCTCCGGCCCGGTGACGTACACGGGTGACGGCATGATGCGTTTATTATACTGCTGACCCGGACTCCAGAACGGGTTGGTGGAATAGTTTTGAACGTTTTGAATCTGGCCGTATTGCGACAGCGGCGCCACCGCATACGCGGCACTTATGCCAGCCATGGCACATAGGCTAACGATAAAATGCCGAAAGTTTATTCTCATTCCTGTATTCCCCGGTGCTTTAATTATAACAAAAACGCAATTCCAAGGAAAGACAAAATTCCACCAATTACAAAGAACGGTGCAAAAGGGATATATTTCTGTTTTTTCCAGTACCCCCAGCCGGCCCCCAAAACGCATGCTGCGACCAGCGCCCATGCCAGTCCCGTCGGCCCCAGCCATATGCCGCCCGTCGCGATAAGCTTTATATCGCCCATTCCAATCGGGGCGACGACGTCTGGGTTCTTTTTGCGCATTACATAGTCAAACGCGAACCCGACCAGCGCCGCCAGCGCGTATCCGAACGCGGCGCCCATGACGGCGGCCTGGGTGTTGTGGGGCCACGGGAAAAAGGTCGTTATAATCAACCCAGCGATAAGCAACGGGAACAAAAAAGCGTCCGGAATTATGCGCCGGCGCCAGTCCGCGGCGGATATTTGGTACATGCACCACAGGGACCCTGCCAATAAAACGCCGAAGAATCCGTAATATAATATTGTATAATAATTCATATTTTTCCCCCTTGCCTTTCGATTCGGAACTATGCTAATATTATTACATAATAAAGTATAACAGGGGTTTTGTAAAATGAGCAAGGGTTGGGATAACGCAATGCTGAAAAAGCTGAAGGCGTTGACAGGCAAAGGTTTATCAACGGCGGAAATCGGCAAAAAGCTGGGGATGTCAAAGAATGCCGTCGTGGGTAAGCTGAACAGATTGGGCTGGAATTCCAAGGCCGGCGGTGCGCCTGTGGCTCAGGATAAAAAGGCGGCGCCTGCAAAAGAAGCGTCAAAGACACCGGCGCGCGCGCCAAAGAAAGCGGCCGCCCCTGCGACGCCAAAGGCGGCACCAAAGAAAGCCGCGGCACCCGCGAAAAAAGCGGCGCCGGCGCCTAAAAAAACGGCTGTGAAAAAAGAGGCTCCGAAAAAAGAACCGGCGGCCCCAAAAGAAACAAAGGCGGCCGCGCCGCTCGTGGCATCGTCCAAGACGACAAACAAAACCCTGGCGATGCATCAGCGCATTATTCAGCATTCGCTGGAAATGGCCAATTTAAAGCCGAACCAGTGCCGCTGGCCGATTGGCGACCCGGATTCCGAGCATTTCCACTTCTGTGGCGAACAGGTGTTTGTCGGCAAGCCTTATTGCTATGAACACTGTAAGCAGGCGTATCAGTTCACACCGCCGAAAAAGAAATAACCGCAGGCGGGGGACGGGAAACAATGGCGACCGAGAGAGAGAACAATATTATGAAAGACAGTGGATTGGGCGTGCTGAGCATGCGCGCCTATGATATTGACGGGAATAAGATACGCGCTTTTTTTGACGAGGCGGAGCGTCTGGTTTTTGTTATTGACGACACAGTCACCCCGGACAAGCCGAATGCGCTGCTGGTTATAAATTCCGAAGACGGCAGAAAATGGGATGACATACTGGCGCGTGATTACGGCGTGTCATTGGAATTGGTGCGTCCAAAGAAAGACAACAAATATCAAAAGCTGGATATCGAATACGTCGGTTTGGACGAGTACGACGACTTAATCTCCGATTATGACGAAGGGTTTGACCGCAGCGAGTCTTTGAAGGCTTTGGCACTGTTCCGGGCCGATGCGTCGCGCCGCGCGGCGCATGAGCGTCTGCAGGCGGCGGAATCTGCGGCGGAAAATGCGCGTGAGACGATTTCGCGCGCCCAGACATCCATTGCACAGCAGCAGGCGCGCATAAAGGCATTGCGCACAAAATTAAACCAGCAGAAAAAGTCCGTGGGGCGCGAGCCTACAAAGCAGTCCGCGGCAAAGATTTTGCGTACTGAATCACAGATAGATGCATTAAAGGACAAACAGCGCCGCAGCCAGCGCCGCTTGGACAATGCGCGGCGTCGTCTGGTCGCCGCCGAAGAAGATGCGGAAATCGCACGCGCCATATTGGCGCGCCATGCGGCGGACAATTCGTATGATGCCGGCACTTTGCCGGCGGCGGCGCCGACACATGCCGTGGCGACAATGCGCACGGATGCTGAATTGCCGGCGGTTGTGGCGGACGCACCGTTGGTCGCGGCATCGGATACACCAATTTTAAAAGAACATATAGAACCAAAGGCGGAAGAGATGGCCGAAGAAGAAGTAAAACCGTTGTTTGACAAAGACCCTGAAATTCTGGACGAGGAAATCGCATTCAAACCGATTGATTTTGATGTAAAACCGGCCGCATCTTCGGCACCCCGGCAAGAGCCGCGCTTTGACGATTATTCGGATTCCGCGCCGGCGACGCCGTTGTCTTTTGTGCCGCCGACCACCGATTTCACGACAGATGTGGCGCCGCAAACGGATGTGGTGCGTCCGGCGCCGGTGCTGGATACCATAACCGCGGTTGAAATGCCGACGGAGCCCATAATGCCCCAGCCTGTGACGCCGACACCGGAGCCTGCGCCGGTCGCAAATGAATTTACCGCCGCAGAGCGCCCCGCCCCGATAAGTCCCGCGCCGGTTGGCGTGGCGTCGCCCGTGGCCGCGCGCCCGATATCGCCGGTGACCGGAACGCCGACGGCGGTCGGCGGAAATTCCGACGGACGCAAACCGACGTTCCTGTATTACATATTGTTAATAGCGCTGATTGTTTTGTCGGTGTTCACACTGTGGCTGTATCAGAAAAAGAATGGCGACACCGTGCCGGATTTGGCGGCCACAACCGCGCCGGCGGAAAAAGAGGCGCCCGCCCCGGCGGCCGAAGACGTCCCCAGCCCGTTTATCGTGGCCGAGGAAACGGTGACGGTTACAGAAACACCGGCGGAGCCGGAGCCTGCACCTGTTGTGCCGACTGAACCGGAACCGACGCCGGAGCCAATACCGGAACCCGCACCCGCGGCGCCGATTGTGGACGAAACAATTCCTGCGATTCCCGTCGTGGCCGAGCCGGAGCCCGCCCCCGTTCCGACGGAAACGCCGTTTATAAGCGAGCCGGAACCAGAGCCTGAGCCGGTAAAGCCGGTTGTCGTGAACAAGCCGGCATACAATGCGGGTTCCCAGAATGAAAACATGTTTGTTGCCGATGCGGATTACGACACCGATGTCGTTGTGACGCCGGCGCCCGCCCCCGCCCAGCCCCTGGCGACGTCGGAATACACGGAAACGGTTTCCGAACAGTCCGACATTGTTTGTGATGACGGCACCGCGCCGTCTGCCGACGGCTGCTGTGGCGACGAGGTTTATACATCGATTGGCGGCGGCGCATATGCATGCTGTTCGCAATCAAGCGGGGATTGTTATCCGCCGATGTTTTAACAAATGCCCCGTTCGGGGCATTTTTATTTGGACAAGCGTGTGCTTTCAATATATAATTTATTACGTCGGCGGGTGTTCCGTCGGCGGGGTGTCAGAACCTCTGCTTTGGCGTCAGACAAAAGTGGCGCGACGCGCCTTTTTTGATATGACGAAAAACAAACTCCTGAACCGCGGGTCAGGAGGGTTGCGAATATATTGAATAAGCACACAATTCCAAAGATTGTTCTGAACCTCCTGACCACCAAATTTTGGTGGTTTTTTCGTTTCGAAAAACAGGAGAAAAGAATAATGAAACCAAAACTTTTTATGTCGGTCATATTATGTTCGACCGCCGTTAATACATGTTACGCACTTGGTACCACAAAACTGTGCTGTGATATGGTCCATGTGGAGGGGAGGCCATGTAAATGTTATGCAGACTCGTCCGGCAGTTGTGCGCACTGCTCTGTCAGTGGCGGTGGTTGTACAGACTGTGACAGTACCGATTGGGCGCCGACCGGCACCGCCGGATATGAATCCAGAATCAACGCGCTGTGCATGCTTATGACCGGAAAGTGCAACAAAACGACAGAATATCGGTGCGCCGCCGGGTATTATGGGAAAAGCATGAACGGAACGTCCGGGTGTACGCGCTGTCCGTCGTCGGGCGGCGTATATGGTACAAATACGGCCGGCGAGAATACCGACATAACGTCGTGCTGTATCCCTGCGAACAGGACAATGACCGATACAAAGGGAACATTTACGTTTACCGATGAATGCTGTTATTCAAATTAAAAAAACGCCGCAAGGCGTTTTTTAAACTATTCTGCGGCGGATGCTGGCGTACATTGCGTATCCAATCAGCAGCGCCATTATCAAAACAAAAATAACCCATCCAATTCGGCCGTCGTCGGCAAACGGTAATTTTACGTTCATTCCGTAATAACCGACCACAATCGTGGGCGCAATTAATATAATGTTCCACATGGTCAAACGGTTAATGTAAGTGTTCGAGTCCATGTTAATCACGCTTTCAAATGTTTCCTTGATGGATTTCAGCATCTTGCTGTAACTGGTCACGACCTCGGTCGCCTGGGCCAGCTCGATACGGGCATCCTCGGCCAGTTCCTGGGCGTCTTCGGTTTTTACAAAGCCGCGGACTTTTTCCAGTTTATCCAGCACGGCGACATTGCCCTTTATACCCGCCATATACAGGGTATAGCTGTTTTCCACCTCAAGCAACGCCATCAAATCTTTCTTGCGAATGCGTTCCTGCAGGGCCTTTTTGGACTCAACCACGCGCTTGTTCAATTCTTTTAGAAAGCGCAGGTATGATTCCGCGATATAGTAGATTATGTTTAAAATAAACTCTTCGCGGGACGTCTTTTCCGATTTTTTTATCTTGTCCAACAGGTCACAGCGCTTGCGACATACAGTTATAACGCGGTTTGACGAATAAATGATTGACAAGGGCTCCGTATGCCAAACGGTGTCCGTTTCGCGGTTTATAATTGGAAAGCGGACGATTATAACCTTGTAATCGTCTTCGATTTCCAGGCGCGGCTGTTCGTCCGGGTCCAAGATGTCCAGGATATTATCCTCGTCAATCTTGTATTCCGTGCGCAGCTTTTCAAAATCATGATGATCGGGATTGCCGACATTTACCCAAGAGAATGTCTTTAATTTTTCCGTCACAAACATTTCATTCTCCTTTGGTTAAAAGCCTTTGTATTTTACCCCCGAAAAAAGAAAAAATCAACAAATGGTGGGAATAAAAAACCGTTCACGCCAATATTGTAAAAATGCTAGAATATTTGTAATATCAAACGAAGGAGAGACTCTTATGGCGTATCAGACAAATTCTTTTTCCATTGCGCATTACATACTGCTTATATGCATGGTTGTCCTGTGCGGGGGCGTTGTCGCATATGCGATAATACATGACACCGGCCGCCATGACGAGAATATCGTTCCCATGCCGATGCCGACCCAGCCCGCCGCCCCGGCGGCGACCCAGCCAGATACCTGCGCCCAGACCGTTACCAACGCGGTCGCCCAGATGTGGGCGTACAACCCCGACGTTATTCCGGTAAAATACAAGGACATTGCCATGGCGTATTACACCGGGCCGGTTAACACCACCATACGCGGCGAATGCAACGGCGTACGATTTGTATGCCGGGAGGGCGCACGCCGTGCGGACTGTGACCCGTGCGCGGCCGGCGGTGCGCGCGACTATGCGATATCACTGCAGACGCGCGATATGATAAAAAAGCACTGTGGCGAATAAAAAATATTGTTTTTAATAATATTATCGGTTATATTATCCGACATGTCGGGGTGTAGCTCAGTCTGGTAGAGTACTTGCATGGGGTGCAAGGGGTCGTAGGTTCGAATCCTGTCACCCCGACCAAAAATTAAATCGGCCTTGTGCCGGTTCCAACCAAAAATTCAACCGTCGCGCCTGCGGCGGTTTTTCTGTGTGGAATACATGCATATTGTTGTTTTGGGGACCGTGCGGTAAAATTGGTGCTGTCCGGACACAAACAAAATCAACACTTAAACCAAAAGGAAAAAAATATGTGTAATTGTGATAAAAAACAATGCAAGAACTGTAGCAGTGCCATGGGCGAAAAGAAAAACAAAACACCTGAGAACAGTAAAAAAACGTCCTGCGACCACAAATAGGCAAGAAGACACCGGCGGAAAACGCCGGTGTTTTTTGCGTTCCATTTTCTGCTTGCACGAATCGGAAAATTGTTATTAGTATGCGCGAGAAGCACTTAAATCAAAGGAGCTTATCGAATGATAATTGGCATTGGGATTGATTTGGTGGAATGCGGCCGCTTTTTGGACTGGTCCGCCTTTAAAAAACAGCGGATTTTTACAAAAAAGGAATTGGAGTATGCCGACGCTGACAGCGCGAATGCGGAAAAGCATCTGGCGAATTGCTGGGCCGCGCGCGAGGCGTGTCTGAAGGCGCTGGGGACCGGGTTCGGCGAAGACATTGCGTTTTCCGATGTGTCGGTGACACACAATGAGGCGGGATGCCCCGAGTTGTTGATTGCCGGCGGCGCCCGTGCAAAATTAAAAGAATTGGCCGGCGGGGATGCGCGTCTGCATCTGTCGATTACCGACCAGGACGATTATTCCGCCGCAATAGTGGTAATTGAAAAGATTTAACAAAAATCCCCGCGTCCGCGGGGATTTTTAATTTTACTTCACTTTTTGAGATTTCATTGCGTTTAAGATGCGCGCGAAATTCTCGTCAACGGGGCCGGTGACGTCCACGTCCGAGAACTTGATTCTCGGTGCGGTGCGCAGCCATTCAATCGCCGGCATCGTAATCTGCCAGAACGTATCCAGACGACGACGTACCGCGGCGGCGTCCGCATCATCGGCACGACCGCCACCCTCGTTGATGCGCTTGTTAATGCGCTTTATCATGATTTCTTCGGGCACGTCCAGATACAGAATATGAATTGCGAATTTGTCCGCATAATTCCGTACCAGCCACTGGGCCTGGGGCGTGGTGCGCGGAAAGCCGTCAATCAACAGGTCTTTTTCATCGGTAATCTTTGATGCGACCAGTTTGTACAGCTCTGCGTCCGGGACCAGATTGCCCGCCGCAATCAATTTTGCAATCGCGGAATCTGCCGGCAGAGAACGGAACATTGCGCCCGTTTCAATATAGTTGTAATCGTGACGGTCGCGCAGCATTTTTGAAAAAGTGCCCTTGCCCACTCCCTGGCCCCCCATCAGCACAATCATGTCTTTCATTTTGTTCGCCTTTGGAATTTAAAAGGGGCGGATGCCCCTTTTATTATTTTTTGCTGTTCTCTATCGCAGCGCCCAAGATGTCGCCCAGAACCGAGCCGCTGTCGGCCTGGTTGGCGTATTCTTTGACCGCCTGCTTTTCCAGCGTTACCTGCAACGCGCGGATAGACAGCTTTACCGTGTTGCCCTCAACGGAAACAACAGACGCTTCCACCGTGTCGCCGACATGGAACTTGTTTGTGTCCTGTTCGGCTTTTTCACGCGACAGGTCCGTGCGACGGATAACACCGCGGATTTCGTTCGGCAGAGCCAAAATCAGCTCGTCCGGGGTTACCTCGGAAACGGTGCCGGAAACAACAGCGCCCTTCTTGATGGCGATGTTCTTGCTGTCCGCGCTTTCCGTCAGCTGCTTGATACCCAGTGTGACGCGTTCTTTTTCCGGATTGATGTCCAGAATCTTTGCGGTCACTTCCTGGCCGCGAACGAACTTTTTCAGTTCTTCTTCGTCCAGCTTGTTCCAAGACAGGTCGGAAATGTGAACCATACCGTCCAGTTCCGGTGTCAATGCAACGAACAGACCGAATTCGGTTGTGTTCTTAATCGGGCCCGTGACAACGTCGCCGACATTGTGTGTTTCAGCAAACTGTTTCCAGGGGTTCGGCTGCAACTGCTTGTAACCCAGCGAGATGCGGCGCTTTTCCTGGTCGATGCCCAGAACCACAACGTTCACATCCTGGCCGTTCTGCAGAACCTTGCTCGGGTGAATGTTTTTGTTTGTCCAGGACAGTTCAGACATGTGAACCAAGCCTTCGATATTGTTGCCCAGGTCGATGAATGCACCGTAATCCGTCAGAGAAGATACCTTGCCGGAGATTGTATCGCCAACGTTGAACGCGCGGGACGCCGTATCCCACGGGTCCGCTTCCAACTGTTTCGCGCCCAGGGAAATACGATGGGATTCCGGGTCAAACTGAATAACCTTAACCTTAATCTTCTGGCCGACGTGAACCAGTTCACGCGGGTGGTTAACGCGCTTCCAGGACAGGTCTGTGACGTGCAGCAGGCCGTCGATTCCGCCCAGGTCAACAAACACACCGTAATCCGTGATGTTCTTAACAGTCCCCTCGATAACCGCGCCCAGTGTGATGTTTTTCATCGCTTCTTTCTGGGCCGCCGCGATGGAGTCAGACTGAATCGCGCGACGGGAAACGATTGCGTTTGTGCGCAGCGCGTCCATTTTCAATACGCGGAACTTGTCCTTCAGACCGATTAACGATTTCGCATCGCGAACCGGTTTGTGGTCAACCTGAGAAGACGGCATGAATGCGAATACGCCGCCCAGGTCAACTGTAAAGCCGCCACGAACAACGTCGATAATCGTGCCCTCGGGGTCGATACCCTCGGCAACTGTCTTTTCCAGGTCTTTCCATGCTTTTTCGGCGCGCGCCTTGGTATAGGACAGAACAGCCGTGCCTTCGCGGGATTCATAGCGTTCTACGAAAACGTCGATGATATCGCCGACAGAGGGAACGGATGCGCCGAATTCTTTCAACGGAACGCGACCTTCGGATTTGAGCCCTACGTCAACCATTGCGAAATCACCGCGAATGTCTTTGACAGTACCCTTGGTTGCATAACCCTGCAGCGTTTCCTGAGCGCCATAGTTCGCGTCGAACATTTTGACGAAGTCTTCGCCGGACAGGGGGTTAAATAAATCTTTGGATAAATCTTTCATAAAGAATGTTATACAAAGCTTGCCATCGCCAAATTATTTTTGAAACAGCGAGGTCTTGTGGGGTTAATCGGACTGATTCTGCGCCCACCCGCAAAATCTGAGTAATTATACGGACCTTTTTATGAAAAAGCAAGAATTTTGTTGACAAATACTATGCGTGCCGTATGCATAAATAAAAAACGCCATGCGGCGTTTTTTTAATTTTTGTAATAGCAGTCGCCGGTATAAGTGCCGGAGCCAGCGGCGTCACTGAACGCGGTTCCCGATGGCAGATAGCATGCGGTTATGGCCGTGCTGCCTGCGGCGGACGTGCCGTAAATGCCGCCGGATGCCGGACAGCGCGTACAGCCGGACGTGCCGTTTGACGTTGTGCCGTAATATCCCGCCGCACAGCGGTATTCCGTGCCGGTGGTTAACGTACCGTTGCAACTGCATTTCTTGACGGTGCGCTTTTCATATCCGGTACTGTGTGCCGTCCATGCGCCCGTGCTTGCGCCGCTGCAGCTTTTGCATTTCGCACAGCGGTTGTTTATACAGCCATATGATATACTGCCGCCACAGTCGCTGTCGGAATAGCAGCCGCATGTGAATGTAATTGTTTTGTTGAACTGTGCGTCAATACAGTTGCATGAATATGACCCTCCTTTGCCGCTGCCGCACATGAATGTGCCCAGGGTATCATCCCATGTCTCGTCCAGACAGGCGCCGGTATCGCATATGCAACTGCCGCTGCCACCGTCCGAGCATGGAATGTTATATCCGTCGTATGCGCTTGCGGTCGCATTTATACATATTGCGCCCAGCGCTCCGATAAACACTGCCTTTGTATTCATTATCCCAACTCCTTTTTTCCTTTTGTGTTGATAAAGAAAAAAACCGCCAAGGAAATGGCGGTCGGGGAGTTAAGAAAATCATAATTGAAAATGACCCCGGCGGTCTTTGGGCGCGTATGCGCCCTGTTCTATAACCGACGGCTCCCCGACCGGTTAAGGACAGGGTATGTACAATAAAAGGCGCCAATGCGCCGCAACTGTACCTTGCGGATTCAGCCGGTTGCCCGACCGTTCAATTATGGGTTTTCTTACGACCCCGAACCCAATATCCCTTTGGATTCGTTTATGATTATAAATTATGCGGGCGGGGTTTGCAATATAAAAACACCCGCCGGACGGCGGGTGCAATCGTGTGTTTATCGCGGGATGATTCTGGCGCGGTCGCCATAATTCGCGTCCAGGACATACACCGCCTGGCCGACCGAGAATTTTACGTCGGCGCCCTGGGTTAATGTAATCGCCTTGCCGGTGTCCAGTTTTACGATATATTCATATCCGTTTTGTGCGGACAGGCCTTCCTGGGCCTTGGCACCCAACGCGCCGCCCAAAACCGCGCCGCCAACCGCGCCGATAATGTTCACCGCGCTGTTGCCGCCAATCATGGAACCGGCCGCCCCGCCCGCGATTCCGCCGGCCAGCGACCCGACGCCGCCGTTTTCGGTTGCAACGCGAACCTCGCGCACGTTGATAATGGTGCCCTCTTGTACAGAGTTAATCTGTCCCGTGGCCGATGTCTGATAACGGTTTGTATCCAAATTCGCCGCGCATGCGGTTAATGCAACGGTGCAAAATATAGCCAGAACTTTTTTCATTTATTCGCTCCTTTTCTGATAAAATTATAGCCGTGTTTTTATGTGATTGCAACCGACAAAAAATCACCGTATTTTAGATTGCCTTTATCGTGGTTATGCGCTATAATCTGCCTGAATTCAATAGGGATATTGGATTCGGGGTCGTCAAAAAGCCCACACAAAAGCGGTATGTGAACGCATGCTGTATCCGCATATATTGCGGCGCGATTGCGCCCTTTATTGTATATGCCCCGATTTTAACAGGTCGGGGAGCCGTCGGTTATATAACAGGACGCCATGCGTCCAAAGACCGCCGGGGTCATTCTTTTGTGTGATTTTTTGAACTCCCCGACCGCCATTTCCTTGGCGGTTTTGTGTTTGATATAAAACCAAGGGGTCAAAAATCATGAAAAAATTAACAACATCGGTATTGCTGGTTTTCGCCGGTATGTTGGGCGATGCGCATGCTGAGTTTAGCTGCTGTGGCGGTGCCAATGTGCCGGTTGGTGCGAATCCGACATACGACAGCAGCTGTACAACCAAGGTCAGTGGCGAAACATTGTTTGATAATGCGGGATGCTGCGCCTCCGGTTCGATAACCAGTACGACAAATGGTGTCATATCGACCAGAACATGTACAACAAGAGCCAGTTATAACAGTTTAACGAATACGGTCAGTGCAATCTGTAGTTGCGGTACGGCAACATATAAATGTGCGGTTGGATATTATGGCAGTCCAAAGAATGCCTCATCGGGTTGTACGCGATGCCCGGCGTCGGGCGGTGTTTACGGTACCACGGCCGCGGCCGGCGCCACGTCAATAACCAAATGTTATCTGCCGTCCGGCACGGCGTTCAGTGATACCGCCGGCAGTGGCGAATACACCGGAAACTGTTATTATGTTGAGTGAAAAAAATCCCGCCATCAGGCGGGATTTTTTTGATGCTTATTTTTTAAGCCTGCTTAAACAGTTCTTCGGCCTTGACCTTTTTTTCTTTGGTCTTGACGTGGGCCAACATTGCGTCCAACGCCTTGCGTTCGAAAATCATCCCGCGCAGCATCGCCAATGCATTCTGGTTTTTGTTATAGAATTCAAAAACCTGCTGCGGGTTCGGATAACGCGCGGCCTCGGCCCATACGGCCTGCTGCAGGTCGTCACGTGTGACCTCGACCTTGTTCTGGGTGCCCCATTCCGCCAGAACCAGCCCCAGCTTTACGCGGCGTTCCGCTTCCTTGCGTTCTTTTTTCTCGTCCCATTTGTGGTCGTCGGACTTGCAGTGGTCGTCACAGTGCGCGTGTGCACGGTCGTGTTCGGCTTTTGCCATTTCCAGTTCCTGGGCGACCAATGTTTCCGGAACGTCCAGCTTTACCTTGTCCGCCAGAATGTCCAACAGTTCGTTGCGCATTTCACGCTGGGCTGCTTCTGTGTACTGCTCTTTCAAAATGTTTTCAATATGTGTGCGCAGTGCCGCGACGGATTCCTGGCCGACTGTTTTTGCCAGTTCGTCGTTCAATTCCGGCAGGATATGCTTGCGGATTTCGTGGATTTCAACCTCGAAACGGGCGTCTTTGCCCGCCAGATGTTCGGCATGATATTCCGTCGGGAATTTTACGTTTACATCGAATTTGTCGCCGGTCTTGTGGCCGATAATCTGGTCTTCAAAGCCCGGGATGAACGCGCCGCTGCCCAAAATCAGGTGGTGCTTTTTCGCCTCGCCGCCTTCGAACGCCGTGTCGCCGACAAAGCCCTTGAAGTCAATTACTGCAACGTCGCCGTCGGCCGCTTTGTATTTCTCGTCCTGTTTTTCAGCGGTGCTGCGGTTTTTGCGGATGTTTTCCAGCGATTTTTCAACCTCTGCCGGGTCCAAATCCGCAACTTTTTTTGTTACCGTGAACTTTTCCAGGTCGATGGCCGGCAATGTCGGCAGAATGTCGAATTCTAGGCTGTATTCGGCGTCTTTGCCGATTTCCCAGCCCGCCAGGTCCGCTTTCGGTGCGCCGGCCAAACGAATTTTCTTTGATGCGATATATTCGTTTAAGTCCTTGTTCATTAACTTGTCAATAGCCTCGCCGTATGCCGACGCATTGTATTTCTGGCGCAGAACGGACAACGGAATATGACCCGGGCGGAATCCCGGCATTTTCGCCTTTTTACCGTATTCTGTTAAAATTTCGTCCGCCGCCGCCTGCAAATCGTCCGCCGATATCAGGCCGGTCACGGAATAATGCAAATCTTTGATTTTTTCTTTTTTGAACATATTTTTCCCCTAAAGAACAGTGAAATTGCGCTGTGATTATACACGCTTTTTTTATAAACGCAAGTATGATAATTCTCTTTTTATTGACTTGAGGGTACGGGGCGTATAAACTGTGCCTGAAAAGGAAAAGGTATAAAAAATGAAATTCAAAGATGAGTTGGACATGAGATTAAAAGCACAGGCCTGGGGCCAGATGCTGGCGACAGTTACAATGGCCGGAGTGCTATGTCTGGCGTATGCGTGCGGATGGTTGTCTGCGGATAAAGAGGACAAGACTGCGGACAAGGCGCCCCAGGAAAAAGTCAGAACCGTTTCAGACTCTGTGCCCACGCCCCATGCATGCAATATGTACAGCGCATCCCAAAAAGTACGATAAAAAACACCCCGGTCAAAATCCGGGGTGTTTTTTTACCTGTTTGGGTGCACAAAATCAAATAAAAAAAGACCCGCAATTCGCGGGTTTTTATCATTAGCGCAGTTTTATATCATATGCGGCTGCAATGATGTTAACAGTGCAGGTGTTTCTATCAATAAATTTTTGTGTATATTTCAGAATTTCTTCCTGCTTTTGTTTGCGGTCTGCGGTCAAAGAGTCGGCGACAGCTTTGTTTTCTATGTGTTTAATAATGTTAATTTCGTCTTCCAGCCAGGCTATCTTTTCGGTGTTGGCGGTTAACAGGCTGTCGGACTGAAGGGCCAGTTTTTGCATGCATTCCAGAGCGACCTCCTGTTGTTTATGTTTTTTGTATTTACCTAATGCGTGGACCATGCCGCCCGCCCCGGCGCAGATAATTGCTGTAAATAGTGCGCACAGTGCCAATTGTGTTTGCTTTGGATATTTGTGGTTAAAAATATTTTTCATTTTATGTTCTCGTTTTTTGGATTTTATATAACAAAAAATTGAAAAATCAAATAAAAAACCGCCGTTTGGCGGTTTTTTGTTCGTTGCAAACAATACGATTAACGCTTGCTGAACTGTGTCGAACGACGAGCCTTGCGAACACCGTAGTGCTTACGTTCAACAACACGGCTGTCGCGTGTCAGGAAGCCCGCAGCCTTTAATGCAGCGCGCAATTCCGGTTCCGCTTTTTCCAATGCTTTGGAAATACCGTGCTTTACGGCGCCCGCCTGGCCGGACAGACCGCCGCCCAGAACGAATGCGTGAATATCGTACGCTGTTTCACGCTTTGTAACGGCAAACGGCTGAGCGATAATCATCTGCAACACCGGACGACGGAAATATTCGCCCATCGGTGTTTCGTTAACAAAGATGTTGCCCTTACCCGGAACCATGTAAACACGGGCAACGGAATCCTTACGCTTACCGGTGGCATATGTCGCACCGTTCAGCTTAACCGATACTTTCGGCGCCTTTTTAGCGGCGGATTTCGCCGGGGCGGCTTTCTTGGTTGTTTTTGCCGCGCTTGCGGTCTTTTTTGTTTCTGTCATTATTCGCCCCTTTTATTTTTACGGTTCAAAGAACCAAAATCGATAACAACCGGTTTCTGAGCTTCGTGTTTGTGTTCTGCGCCCGCATATACGTGCAGTTTGGTCAAACGCTGGTTCGCCAATGCAACCGCTGTGCGACGGCCCATCATGCGCTTTACCGCGTTGAATACCAACTTTTCCGGTTTTTCATTGCGCATCTGGCCCAGTGTGCGTTCTTTCAAAGAACCGGTCCACAAAGAATGCCAAAAGAACTTTGTCTTATCCGCTTTTTTGCCAGACAAGGCAACCTTGTCGGCGTTGATGATGATTACATGGTCGCCGCAATCCATATTCGGTGTCCATGTCGGCTTGTTTTTGCCGCGCAGAATGTTTGCGGTGAATGCCGCCAAACGTCCCAGCGTGCAATCAGTTGCGTCAATCAGATACCATTTGGCCTCTAATTCGCACTTTTTTAACGATTTTGTCGCTGCCATTATTTATACCTTTTTATTATTAAAGCGTCGCCATTATGGCGCAACGTCCTGAAAAAGTCAAGAAAAATCGATATGGTATTATCGTACCGCGTCTTGCCTGTGGTTTATACTATGAATAGTGACAGTTTTCTGTCAGAACATAATTGCCGGTTGTGTCGCTGTATTCTCCGGCCGGCATATAGCATGCGCCGATATCGGTGCTGTTCTCGTTGTCACTGGTCGGAGAGCCGTGTACTTCGTTGCTGCCGTTTGGGCGCGGTGGCGGACATTGGCGGCATGTATTGGTATCCGTAAGATAGTACTTGCTTTTGCACTTTGTGTAATAATTTGTAAGTGTCACGCACTCGGCGATTGCGGTTGTCGGAATGATGGTTGCAATAATTATACAATATATTGTTTTCATGGTGTGGCCTTTTTGCTTATACCTGGTCCTGACAGGGGCACAATGGTAATGTTGTATCTGTTACGACTTCATATCCGGTAAGGCCGGTTGTCGGCTCGCATGTACCGGAAGGATATGATGAATAATACCAGCCGCTGTTGTCTTCTGTTTGAGCTGTAGGGGCTGGCGGCCGTGCAGTGCATGTGTTGTTCCTTGACACAAATCCTGTCGGGCAGACTGGTCCGTAGACCCCTTTGCAGCGTTTGGTTTTATCATTACAAATGGTATTACAGCACGCTGTGGCCGTGGCATATGTGACGGCAATTGCGGGTTTGACGCAGTAAACGCATGCAATTATGCCAACTGTGCATGTATATGTAAAAAGTTTCACTTTTTCTCCTCTTGATAAAAAACGACCGTTTTATTTCGGCATTTTTTAGTGTTGACACGAGTTGGTTTTCCGGGATAAAATGAATGCAGATACACAATTGGGAAAACGGTCCTTTGCATTATGCATGGGATTTTTTTATATAACGCGTTAAATTTAGCCGAAAAATTACATGTAGTCGGCACGAAATTTTTATATAAGAATATTTTGATTATTTCGGCGTAATACCCGGGAACGTGTGGGATGGTGATTTTTGGAAAGTATTGCTTTGGGCGTGTTAAATTCCGGGCAAAAAGCAAACGTCGCTGTTTATTGCTGATGTTTTGTATTTTTAGACTGCAACGCGTCGCTGTTTGCGACGATGCATGCCCTGAACTGGCCGACGCATGTGGTTATGTCGTTGCGGGTACTGCCGGATTGTATGGCCTTGTCGCAAGACTTGTTTTCCGCCAGCGCATTTTCACATGGCATGTTGACGCTGCAGTTGGGCTGGTTTTGGGCGCATGATATCGTCATGTTGTTAAAAGACAACAGTGCGGTTCTGTCCGTGGCCAGCTGGCGCCGTGCCGCGCCAATGTCGCCGGACGTGACGGCGGATTGGATTTTTGCAACGTTTCGCAGCAGGCACTGCATGACCGCGGCACTTGTTGTGGCCGTGCCAATACAGTCTTCGGCGTTTGCCAGCCCCTGCTGTGTACGGACCCCACCGGAACCGGAGCCGTATCCGTATGATCCGGCGCCGCCGCCGGAGTCGGCATCGCCCGATGCCGACGTTGCGCCCGCTGTCTGTAATTTTGTGGTAAGGACCGCTTTTTCCAGCTGGGTTCTAAAACGGCGTATCATCGCCTCCATGTAATCGTACTGTTTGTTCATCTGCTGGGCGATTACGGTTGTCTTAAGGGCGACCACGTCTTTCATCAATTGCTTGTCGGCGCCGGCCGGGTTTGTGTTTTGGCCGATGTTGTATGCATGAACACTGCACAGGGCCAGTGTCGGCGAAATGCGGTCGTTTTCTTCTTTGTCGCATCCGTCGCCGCCATCGGATGTGCGATGGCCGATAACGGTCACGTCGCCCAGCATTGTGGGGTTGTCTTGTAATGTGATTGTCCGGCCGTTTAATTCGCTGGGCGAAAATGTTTGCGGGCTTGTCCCGATATAGCTTATTCGTACCGTTTTTGTTTCGTTCGGTACGTTAAAATCAAATCTTCCGTCTATATCGGCCGCCGCACCGCCAATGTTCTTGGTTGTATCCGTTGCACTAAATGCCTGAATTGATGCACCGATGGCCGGTTCGTTACCGTCTGCGGTGATAACGCGGCCATGAACACGCACCGCATTTGCGGCGCCAATGCTCATGATAAACAACAACAAAGACAGACAGATTTTATGCAAAGCCCTCCTCCCCTCTTTGTATAAGGCTACATCTCTTCCGGTACGCGCAGGCCCATCAGGTCAATCGCCCGGGACAGCGTGCGTTGAGCCGCGCGTGCGACGTGCAGACGCGCGTTGCGCACGTCGGCGGGCACGTCTTCGCGCAGTATCGGACAATTGTGATAGAACGTGTTTATCTGCTGGCACAGGTCGTATGCGTAGTTGGCAAGCAGGTCTGTCGCGCGGCTGTCAAACGCACTGCGGACCGAGCGTTCAAAATCCAATATTTCAATTATCAGGTTCCGTTCGTCCGCGCATAATTCGGCGGGCATTGCGGCGACCGCGTCCGGTGCGTCCGCGCGCTTTAACACACTGTTCAGACGTACGGCGGAATACAAAATGTACGGACCGGTGCGTCCCTCGAAACTGGTGACGGCGGCCGGGTCGAATATATAGTCGGACTTTACGTCATGCATTAAATCCGTGAATTTCAGCGCGGCCAATGCGATTGAGTCAATCGTTTCATCGTCCAGTGTTTTGCTCGCGTCTTCGCAACGGCGACGAACCGCCGCACGCACCATTTCAATTATATCCAACAGGCCCGCCGCATTGCCGTCGCGTGTTTTAAAGGGCTGGCCCCCGGGACCGTTTATTGTGCCGAAATACAGGTGCTCCAGATTTTCCACCGGGAACAGGTCCAGCATTTCCGCAACGCGAAACACCTGCTTGAAGTGCAACTGCTGGCGGGCGTCGGTTAAATACCATATCTTGTCCGGGTTGTCTTCGGTCTTGCGGAACCATATCGCGGCCAGGTCGGTGGCCTCGTAAGTGTCGGCCCCGCGAGAGTTATAGAACATGAACGGCGGCATCGGTTCGGAATCCGTCTCTCTGCGAACCGTGACGATTTCGGCGCCGTCGCTGGGCTGCAACAGATTGCGTTCACGCAGCATTTTTTCAACCCGGTCCAGATGCATGGATGCATTTCTTTCGCCCAATGTTTTGTCAAACGGCATCATGTTTAATTTGGCGATAATGTCGTCCATCATGTCCAGCGACACTTTCAGGAACAGGTTGTACAGCGCGGTGTATCCCGGGTGGCCGTTTTGCAGGTCCGCTGTGATTTCACGGGCGTGGTTTAGAAAAGCCTCGTCCTCTTTGCCGCGGGCGGATGCCGCCGGATAATATGTGTCCAGTTCGGCCGCCGTTATCGGATAATCCGCCGGATTTATTTTTGACGCATCAAAATCAGCGGCAAAAAACGGCCATTCCGGGTGCAGGCTTTCGATATATGCGATAACCAGCCCCATCGGTCGGCCCCAGTCGCCGATATGGTTGTACGATATTGTCTTGTGGCCTAAAAACTTTGCAATGCGGTTCAATGTGTCGCCAACGATGGATGTACGCAGATGTCCGATATGCAATGATTTCGCCACGTTGTATGAACCGTAGTCCATATCAATCGTCATTTGTGGCGTTTTCTCAATATCCGTTGCGGTGGCCGCCGCATTCCACAGAAAATCGTTTTTGATTTTTATGTTGATAAATCCGGGCCCCGCAATGGACGTGTCGGCGACAAAGTCCAATTCCGATATGCGGGCGGCGATGTCCGTGGCCAATTCGCGTGGGTTGCGTCCGGCGCCGCGCGCCATTACCATTGCGGCGTTTGTTGAAAAATCGCCGAAGTCGCGGTTGCGCGGCACCTCCAGATTTACGGGCGCGCCCAGTTTTTCATTTATTGCGTCTGATACGTATTTATACAGGTTCATTGTTGTGTCTTTCTCGTTATATTGGCAATACTATGCGAACACGCAGGCCGCCCAAGTCACTGTTCTCCAAGAACAGCTGGCCGCCGTGGTTTTCAATCGCGGTCTGGGCGATGGACAGGCCCAGTCCCGTGCCGCCCGTGTCCATGCCGCGGGCATCGTCCAGGCGGACAAACGGGCGCATCGCGTCGCTTTTCTTGTCATCCGGAATGCCGGGGCCGTCGTCTTCTATTGTGACCTCTACCTGTTCGGGCGTGTCGCGTTCGGTTATCTTTATCGTTTTGTCCGCATAGCGGGCCGCGTTTTCAATGATATTCCCGAATGCCCGCGCCAGCGCCATAGAGCGCGCATAGAACTGAACCGGTTCGTCCGGGAAGTCGGTGATGATATTTTTTGTCGGCGCCGCATCACGCGCAATACGCGTCAGCATCGCGGGCAGCTCGGTCGCCTGCTCTATCTCCGGCATTTCGCCGCGCGCAAACGCCAGATATCCGTTGACCATTTCCGTCATGCGGTCAATGTCGCGCAGCATGTCTTTTTTCGTTGCGGCGCCCGTTTCAACCCCCAGTCTCATACGTGTCAGCGGTGCCTTTAAGTCATGGCTGACCGCGTTCAACATGTCCGTACGGGTGCGGTTGTAACGGTCCAGGCGCTCTTTCATCTTTATCATGGCGGATGCCGCCTCGCGTATTTCCTTGGAACCGGTCGGTTCAAATCCCGGCGCGTCCAGACCGCGGCCAAATCGTGACGCCGCGCGCGAAATGCGGCGTATGCTGCGCGTATGCAGGATTATGAACGGCGCAATCAAAATGGATACAATCAGCAAGGAGCCCAGCAGCCATATCAAAAACACCTCGGTACTGGTGGAGTATATTCTGTACAGGGTTGTTGCAAATGTTGCGATTTTGCCGTCGTTGGTCGGAATGTCGATGAATATCAGGCGCTTGCCCTTGTCGATATAGATGGAGGACGGACGCTGAACACGGCGGGACAGCTCGCCTGCCAGAGGGCCGGCTTCTTTGGAGTCGTTGTCGTTGTGTTTCGGGCGGTTCAGGTGTTCGTTAACCGTGACGTTAATCCCGATGCGCTGAGCCATGGAGCGGGTCGCGTCCGTGTCGCCGCGGTCCATAAAGTCCAGCATTGTCGCGATTTCGCCGGCCAGGCCGCGCGCCATTGTCGAATGAACGCGGTCCCAGTGGTTGCCAAAAAACACGTTGGCAACGATTGTCAGCGCAATAATCAGCGGTATCAGAATCATTAAAATGGTTCGCCATAGAAAGCTGCGCGGAATAAGTCTCATGCCATATCCTTGTTGTCGGTGCCGGGCGCCAGTACAACCATTTTATACCCGCGTCCCCGGATTGTGATAATATCTATGTTGGATAATACACTATTTAATTTCGCGCGCAAGCGTTTTGCAACCATCGGCGCGGCCGGCGCGATATTTCCCAGCGGGGTCGTCAAATGAATTAACAGTTTTTTCTCTTCCCCCGACAGCGGCAGTGTGCGCGGCGCATCCGGATTTTCCGGTGTGCGCACGAAAAATTCATCGTCCGCAAACACCAGGCCCGCCGGCATCTGCGCGGTGCCGTCGTTCTTGCGGATTATGTTGTTTAAACGCAGCACCAGCTCGCGTAGCTGGAACGGTTTTGCCAGATAGTCGTTCGCACCCGCGTCCAGGCCCGCAATCGCGTTTTCAGGTCTGCTTAACGCGGTCAGCATTATTACCGGCGTCGCGTCGCCCATTGCGCGGCGGTCGCTTAAAAAGCCAAGTCCGTCGCGGCCGGTCATCATTCTGTCCAGCACGATTGCGTCAACCGTTAATTTATCGAGAATTTGGGCGCCCTGCTCGGCTGAGTCGGCGGTGACGACATTGAACCCTTCGGACCGCAGTCCCGCCGCCAGTGTGCGCCGCAGCATGTCGTCATCGTCAATAACAAGTACCGTTTTGTTCATTATTTCTGCATTGGTTCAACCGCGTACTCGCCGGGCTGAATTGTACGCATCGCATTGCTGACGCCGTTTGATTCTATGTCGCTGTCAATGGCGGCGCGGAATTTCATGCCGTTGGTTGTAAATTCTGTCTTAAACAGCGCGTATCCTGTACCGCCGCCGGTCGTCGGCCCCTGCAGCCCCAGAGAATAATAACCGCCCATAATGCCGTAATCCAGGTCGATATAGTCAATGTTCACCATCAGGGATACGTTTGTCATGCCATCGCTGGTCATGTTGCAGGCAAATTCACGGTTTGACAGTGTCGCCTGGGAATTTATCGGAACAACAATGTCCATAACGGTCGGTTCGCACCGGCGGTCGATGCCGTTGACCAGAAATTCGTATGTCATGCCGACCGTCGCCTTGGACAGGCCGGTCGAGATGTTAACCTGTGAAATCGTGGCCTTGGGTATTTTAACCATTGCGTTGGCGATGCCGCTGCGAACGGGGAAAGATATCCCGGACTGCAGGCAATCGCGCGAGAACGGATCCGCCTCGCATATATATACGCGCGAATGAGAGTTCATCATGAACATGTTGGACAAACTGTTGAACAAAAATGTGCGCGTAATTTTATCGTTCAGGCGCGTGCATCCGAAATCGCGGCATATAACCATCGGGCGCGATGCAAACGACACACCCGGGTGCATGTAGTATTCGGCCGCCTGGGCGTCCAGGATTGCCTGGTCGTAATCCAGACTGTCGGCGCGGTCCATAAATTCCGTTTCCGGAATGAAATTCGGGTCGTCGGGGTACGCATAATAAGACTGTACCGGCGTTTCGGTATAGATGGTCTGAAGGTTGTCAAGCATAACCTCCTCGGCGCCATGCGCCAGGCCGGTGCAACAAATTGCAAGGATTGCCGTTAAAATAAATCTAGCCATATCAACGCCTTTTATTCTCTCTTGAGAAATATTAGAACATTCGCCATATGCGTGTCAAAGCAAAAATATTTTTATTGAAAATCAAAACTCATTTGTTCTATAAGTAATGTAAAGAATTTATAACGAAAGGTGGAATGCATGGTCGATATCATAATCACAGGTGAATCCGGAAAGCTGCACGCCGTGTATCACAAGGCGGCCACGCCCGCGGCGCCGCTGGCGGTGGTTCTGTCGGGGAATCCGCGGCAAAAATATCATATGAACGACCGCGTGTCGTATGCAATGTTTCGTGCGTTTATGGATATCGGTTTTTCCGTTCTGCGCTTTAATTATCGCGGCGTGAACGATTCCGAAGGGGCCGTCGGCACAACCGCGGACAATATGCTGGATATCGCGACCGTAATCGACTGGATTCAGAATCACAACGAGGACAGCGATAAAATATGGCTGGCTGGACACGGTCTGGGTGCGTGGTATGTTCTGCAGGCGATGATGCGCCGGCCAGAGGTGTCGGGCTTTGCACTGGTCTCGCCCGATGCGTCGATTGCGGATTTTGCGTTCTTGTCGCCGCGCCCGAACCGCGGACTGTTGCTGCAGGGAACGGGCGAATCCGACGATGCGAAAAGTTTCGGCACCCACTTGACCCAGGTGTTGAAAAAGCAGGCCCAGATTGATTTGGAGACAATCCGTGTCCGTGGCGCCGATGCAAATTACAGCGCGCCGGCGGACCTGCGCCAGATGTATAATGATTTAAAGGCCTATGTCGGTCGCGAAAACGCCGAAGACAAGTTGTTGTAAGCCATGCAGAACAATACAAACGACAGATTTTTTGACCCCAGCATTCCGGATGACATGGCGGCGTCAATTCGACCGCGCGCCCTGTCCGACTTTATCGGGCACGAGTCTTTGAAACAGAATCTGGGGGTGTTTATTTCCGGTGCGCGTTCGCGGTCCGAGGCGATGGACCATGTCTTGCTGTACGGTCCGCCCGGGCTGGGCAAGACGACGTTGGCGCATATTGTCGCAAACGAGCTGGGGACGAACTTCCGCGCGACGGCGGCGCCCATGCTGACCAAACAGGGGGATTTGGCGGCGATTTTGACGTCGCTGGAGCCGATGGACGTTTTGTTTATCGATGAAATTCATCGTCTGCCGACGGCGATAGAGGAAGTGCTCTATTCCGCGATGGAGGATTTTAAGCTGGACATCATGCTGGGCGAAGGGCCCAGCGCAAAAAGCGTCCGCATTGACCTGCCGCCGTTTACTTTGGTCGGCGCAACAACGCGGACGGGACTGCTGTCCAATCCGTTGCGTGACAGGTTTGGAATTGATTTGCGCCTGTCGTTTTATTCGCCCGAAGACCTGGCAAAAATTATTCAACGCAGTGCCAATATTCTGGGCACGCCGATTGACGATGCGGGGGCGTTGATGCTGGCGCGCAGTGCACGCGGAACGCCGCGTATTGCAAACCGCCTGTTAAAGCGTGCACGCGATTTTGCGGCCGCACTGGGCAAAAGCGAGATTTCGGCCGACACGATAAAGACCACCCTGTTCCAGCTGCATATTGATGAAAGCGGCCTGGACGAAATAGACCGCGAATACATGACGACAATCGTGCGCCATTATGCCGGCGGGCCGGTCGGTATTGAAAATCTGGCGGCCGCCCTGTCGGAACCGACGGACACGATAGAGGATGTGATAGAGCCGTATCTGATGCAGCTGGGCTTTATTCAGCGCACGCCGCGCGGGCGCGTTATAACGGATGCGGGGTATCGGCATTTGGGGCTGGAAAAATGACGGCGCATAAATTTCCGTTTTCTATTTGCTATGCGGATACCGATGCGGGCGGCATCGTGTATCACGGCCGCTATATTGAAATTGCGGAACGTGCACGCATGAACTGGCTGCGCGGGCATTTTGCCGCGCCGGGCGACGTCGGGTTTGTGGTGCGCGCATTGGCGGTGCGGTATCTGGTGCCGCTGCGCCTGGGTGACGACTTTGTTGTCGAATCCGAGATTGTAAAGCGTGGCGCGGCCAGTCTGGATATAGAACAAAAGTTCGTGAAAGACGGCGACGTTTGTGCTATAATCAATTTAACTGTCGCGTATTTGGGGGCGGATATGCATCCAAAGCGCATCCCGGACAGCATTCTGGGGGCGACGGAATAAGTTTTTAATATCATAAGAAGGAAAGGAATATGACAAACAATTTTTCATTGTTATCTTTGTTCACGGCCGGCGACATAATGACGCTGGTTATATCGTTGCTGCTGGTCGCGGCCAGCGTAATGTCATGGGCGATTATTATTGAAAAGTTTCGCCTGTGGCGTGCGCAAAAACGCGCCGCGGCGTTCAAGATTGACGACCGCGACCCCGAATTGTCCGTCGACCGCATAATACGTCCGTTTGACCGCAATCTGTGGTTCTTGTCGATGGTGTCGTATGTTGCGCCGTTTGTCGGTCTGTTCGGCACCATATGGGGCGTTATGGATTCTTTTGCGTCAATCGGCGTAAACCAGTCCGTGTCAATCGGCGTAATCGCACCGGGATTGGCGACGGCGCTGGGAACGACCGCACTGGGGCTGATTGCGGCGGTGCCGGCGGCGGTTGCGTACCAGTATTTTACACGTCGCGCGGACGATTTGTATGACGGCCTGATGGACAGGGTTCGTGAAAGTCGCATAAAAAAATAAAACGGGGGCAAAAAGACATGTCTCGTAATGGACGCAGAAAAGCAGACGCCGCAATATCGTTAACGCCGATGATTGATATCATGACGGTGCTGTTGGCGGTGTTTATGGTAACAACGCCGATGATGACGACGGGTATTGACTTGAACCTGCCGAACGCGGGCAGCTCGGCCCTGACCGGCAACGACCACGCCATTCAAATCAGTGTGGACGCCGCGGGCCGCTATTATCTGGGCGATGTTCAGATGACCCGGGACGAGGTTGTACGGCGCGCCGTCGCGATGCGCGGTGAAAATCCGCAGCTGACGATTATGATAAACGGCGACCGCGCCGCGGACTATGGCGCGGTTATGTCCGTTATGGGTAAATTAAAAGACGCCGGGTTCCAGCGCGTCGGCCTGCGCACACAGTTGGACAAGTAATTGCGGATATGAAAAAATTTAATCAATTTTCGTCGGAAAACATGCTGATGTCCGTGGGCGGGCATCTGGCGCTGGTGGCGATAATGGTGACCTCGTTTGCCATTGTGGTAGAGCGTGCGCGCCTGGTCGCGCCCGACCGGGTTGAGATTACGGAAATCGATTTAAGCGCCGTAAAGGTGTCCGGTGACGAAACACGGCTGTATAACACGGCGGCGGCAAACAGCGACGTGCCGGATGCGACGCCCGAAACGCCAAAGCCTGCGCCAGAGCCGGTTCCCGTGCCCGAGCCGATAACGGAACCGTCCATGGCGGAGCCCGACCCCGCGCCCGAGCCGGCGAAAAAAGCGGAGCCCGAACAGCCCAAAGAAGACAAAAAGGTTGAAGATTTGCCGGCACCGCGAAAGCGTACGGTGGTGCGCGTAAATCGTGAGACGGTGTCGCTGGACCGCACGCTGACGATATCGGTTGTCGATGCGCTGCGTGTGGCGATGACGCGCTGCTGGACCATTGATACGACGCGTGCGGATATTTCGGATATACGTGCGGTGGCGCATTTAACCATGCGCCCGAACGGCACGGTTCGCGACGTCTGGTTCGAAGGGGCCGCCGCGGCCGAGACGGACCCGGCGTTCGCATATGTTCTGGATACAATTCGCGCGGCGATAAACGTGTGCCAGCCGTTTAAAATGCTGCCGCCGAATGAATTTTCCAAATGGGAAAAAATTCAGTTAACTTTTTATCCGACCCAGGGTAAGGTTATGTAGTTGTTCGCGGGGGGGCACGGCAGAGAGAATAATATAAAAAGGAACGCAGATGCGCGACGATTATTATTCTGAAAACTGGTCCCAGGCAACGGAAAAATTTTACAAATCCGCCATGGCGCACGGTGATTTGCGGTGGTGTGTGGCGGCAGGCCATTCCTTTGATATTCCATATGTTAAAATCGGCGACGGCGACAATCATATAGTGATTAACTCCGGCATACATGGTCTGGAGGGATATTTCGGCAGTGCGGCGCAACTGATGTTTTTAAATGAGTTTGTGCGAAATTTGCCGCCGCGCGCTTTGGAGAAATACACGATTTCATTGATTCATATCATCAACGGGTGGGGAATGGAAAACCGCATGCGCGAAGTGCGCGACGCATCCGGCGGTTTGGTGGATTTGAACCGTAATTTCGGAATTGATTTTACGCGTCCGGATGCCCTGCCCCGGAATTCAAAGTATGAACTGTCGCATGATTTGCTGGTATCGCGCCCGGATGCGGTTGCGAAAAAGAACGCGATAAAGGAGTTTCGGCGTCTGCATCTGCGTGACGGCGTATGGGACGCAATCAGTCACGGCCAGTACGCGCATCCGGACGGATTGTTTTATGGCGGCGCCGCCCCGACGGTGGAAAGCCGCATGGCATTGGGCATTTATGATGAAATAATGGCGAACGGGGCGCGGTCGCTGACATCGATTGGGCTGCATACGGGACTTGGGCGGTTTGACCGGCGCCGCGGGCGTGTCAGCGCACAGTTGCTGGTATCGCATCCGTCGTCGCACCCGAACACAAAGTATTTTGAAAACATGTTCCCGGGGACCTGTGTCGCGTCGGATGAAAACGCGGTGTCGGGGCCGACGCTGCTGGGCGATTTGGTCGATTGTCTTGAGGCGCGTTATGCGCCGCGCGGGATTCCGGTTTATACGGCGGATTATGAAATCGGAACCGGTGAATTTCCAATAATGTCCCCGATATACAAGCGCATGGATATGGGCGATGCGCGGTATGACTTGCGACATTACGGGCGTATTAGTCACCAGACGCATCGCAATTTGACGGAAAGCTGGTATCCGTCGTCGCCGGTATGGCGTGCGTCGGCACTGGGCCGGGCGTATGTTTTGTTCACGGAAATGATTGACAATATGCGCCGCCAGAAATAATTCCCCCGCCATACGGCGGGATTTTTTTGTGTAATTATTACTGGATTGCCGCGTCGGCGCAGGCGCCTCCTCGCAATGACAATGGGGATACAGAATAAAACAACCGCCCCCGCAGGGGCGGTGTGCAGATACACTATAAGCCGGATTCTGTACTGCCGCGGGCCCAGTCTTTTCACAACCACGCCCGGGTAGCGAACATAATTAATCTGCATTTCGTGTTGCCACGAATGTCAAGCCTTCTACCCGCCCCCAATCCTGGGACTGGTCACAGGGGGCCTATTTGAAGTTGCTGCGCATAGAGATTGGCCGTTTCACTCGAACTAAATCGATTCGTCACTGTTCCTCTAATCGTCGGGTCGCCCCGCCCGGTCATTAGCCGGTATGCCGTCCCATGCAGTCCGGACTTTCCTCCGACCCATAAGGCCGGCTATGTTCCGTGCATCTTACGCGTGCAATACTAACAGCAATAAAAAAAAATTCAAATAAATTTGCGCCGCCGATATATTTTTTTGCTTGAACCGTTTCCATGATTTTTTCTATGATTAGTATCAGAGAAAAAAAGTGGGGAATTATGTCCAAAATTATACGCGTTTTTGCGTGCTTGTTCACGTTGTTTTTTGTAGGCTCAGCATATGCGGCGGGATATACCTGTAATGATTTAAAGAAATACACGTCGTGTTCGTCCGGGTATTATATGACCAAGGGCGGTGTTTATAACGGCACAGCCCAGGTTGGCAATGCCTGTACGGCGTGTGCGTCGGGCTGTACGTGCGCCGGCGGAACCGCGGCGCCGGTATGCGGCAAGACGTGTGCGGCGGGAACTTATTGGAACGGCAGTGCGTGCGCGACATGTCCCAACGGATATTACTGTCCCGGATTTTCAAATGTTCAAAACCCGGAGACAAATTACGGGCGCAACGCGTGCCCGACCGCAAACTCGACAACTGCGGCGGCATCGTCGGCTTACCCGGATGTGTTTTATCCATATACGTCGACATCGGGTTCGGTGGATAAAACCACAGCGCCGACACGCAATTCAATCGGTAATCAATCCTGGAACAGTTCTGGATCCGCCATTACGGATTGTAAGGCATATTATGGATTTAGTGGCGCCGGCGGTTATTTCCAAGCGGATAATGTGCGCTATAATACCTCGACCGGCAAATACGATAACTTCTCCGGCGCTGATATATATTACAGCAGTGCCGTGGCCGGTTATTACCTGTACACCAAGTACAGCGATACATATTGCAACACAGGCACAAACCGCATGTTGTATAGAAAAGCGGTCGCCTGCCCTGCCGGGTCTTATTGCCCGGGCGGAAGTGTTCCGCAATGTAGTACCGGTACGCATAACAACGAATGGGGGCGTAATACTTGTCCGGCGGGTAAGTATTGTCCAGCCAAGTCTTCGGCAGGCACAAACTGTGCCGCCGGAACGTACCGCAGCGCGACAGGCGGTACCGCCGCCAGCAGCTGTACGGCATGTGCGATAGGTTCTTATAGTTCGGCCGGGGCGACCGGGTGTACGGCGTGTACCGGTGGCAAGACGACAACCGCCACGGGCCAGTTGTCATGTAACGCGACATGTACAAACGCCACCGGAGCCAGCACATGGACCGCCGCATCATGGTCGGCCAACAGTGTGACAAACAAGTGCGCAATTAATGCATGCGCGACCGGATACACCCGTGGCGGCACGGCCAGCAGTACCGGAACCAGCTCTTACACATGTTCGGCGAACTGTAATGCGATTACATTGAACGCAACGCAAAACGGCGGCAGCGGCACCGCAACGACGCTGTATAAAAAGTCCGGCTCAACAACGTGGTACAGCAATAATGCCTGCTCTACTACGATAACCACCCTGTCGTCGCGCCCGACCAAGACGCACGCGACATATGCGGGACATTATAACACCCGCGCCGCATCCGGCGGGACGCAGTGCGTGACCGCGACGGGCGCGCTTAGCACCTCGACCTCTTGCAACGTAACGGGCGCAACCACTTTTTATCCGCAGTTTACATGTAATACGGGTTGGACCAATGCGGGTACGCGCATTTCAGGGACATGTACGGCGACAACGAACACGATAACGCTGAACAAAAACGGCGGTACGGGTACTTGTGGCGGTCAAAGCGGCACAACAAACGGCAGCACGACATGTACCACGGGCAGCACCAAGTCCCTGCCGACATGGGACAGTAGCAGCTGCAGCATAACCAACGGAAACGAGATATTTAAGGGCTGGTCCACCAGCAGCAGCGCAACCAGTGGTTCAACGTCCATAACATGTCCGACGGGCGCCGCGACATACTATGCCGCGTGGACGACGCCGACATGCAGTGCGACGAACGGAACATGCGCGATAACCACGCCCAGCAGTAATGCGCCGCGTGGGACGATAAGCTGCTCCATGGGATACAGCCAATCCGGTGGCACAAATCGCACAACCAGCTTTACCGTCACGGGTAGCGCGGGCGGTACCAGCGTGTCCGGGACATGTTATGCTGTGACCAGCACCGTATCGTTCAATCTGAACGGTGGCAGCGGCAACCAGCCGAACAATGTTACGGCCACATACGGCAGCAATATGCCGGCGCTTAGCACCAGTGCCAACCCGTCACGCACAGGATATACTTTCGGCGGTTGGTATGACACCAGCGCTGCAACCGGCGGAACCCAGTATTATAATACCAGCCGCGGTTCAGCGCGTACGTGGAACAAGACGGATGCCAGTGTGACGCTGTACGCGCGCTGGACCGCCAATACATTCACGGTTGTTTATAACCTGAACAATGGAACCGGGACGAAGCCGGCAAATAAAACTTGTACCTATAATAGCGCGTGTGCACTGGATGCCGGAACCGGTACGGGTTATTATCGTAACGGATATGTATTAAAGGGTTGGAGCACCACCAGCAGCGCAACGAGCGGCTCGTTCGACGGCAAGAATTTAGCGGCCAGCGGCACTGTAAACGTGTATGCGGTATGGACGCCTTGCGGCGCCGGCACCGCCAAGGCCGCCGGCACCGCTGCGGCAACCACATGTACGACCTGTGCGGCGGGTACATATACAAGCACAACGGCTCAGTCCAGCTGTGCGGTATGCAGTGGCAATACATATAACGCAGAAACAGGCAAGACATCTTGTAGCGCATGTCCAGATGGATACGGCATCAGTGGCACGGCGGCCGCAGACCATGATGCCAAGGGCGACTGTAAGATTAGCTGCTCGGGCGGTAATCGTGTTGCGACATCTGACGCAAAGTGCACGACCAGTGCCGGAACCGGATACTATATTGCAAATCATACGGTATCTGCAGGCACTACGTCACCGGCGGCAACGCAGTGCCCGGTCGGATATCGTGACGGCGCGGCGACAGATGACCAGGGCAAGTGTGTAATGAACGTTGTAAAGGGTAAGTACGTTGCCAAAGCTAATGATGAAGCGGCAACCAAGTGTGCGGCTGGCACGGCAAGGACGGCGCATACTGTGACATATGGTAAAACATCGTCATGCAGTGCATGTACGGGGCGTACCAAGTGGAGTGCGGAAGGGGCTGAGACCTGCAGCACGGTGTCAAATGGGTACTATACTACGGGTTGCACGAATAACAACAACTGTACCGGCCAGTCACAGTGTACAGGCGCAACATACTGCAGTGGGGGTGTTCAGAACAATTGTCCGGCGGCGGAAAGCACCTGGACCCTGGGGACGGGAACCGGTTGGTCGGCGGTCACCAGCTGCTTTGAAACAAAGGCGGCCACAGCGGTCAGCACATATTGCAGCGAGGGCCAGTTGAAGAAAAATGCGACCAACACGACAACATGGGGCGCGGCGACCATATCAAGTGCCTTTAAGGCAAAGGCGGGTTCGATAGTGTCCGGTCAGACATGTACGCAGTGTACCGGCGCGACATACAGTGCGGGTGGCACGGTGACGGAATGCGCCGCCTGTCCGACAGGGTATGCGTCAAACACAACGGCGGGCAAGACAGTCGTCGGCCAGTGCCAGGCGTCATGTGCGGCGGGATATGCGGTACAGACTGCGAACGAGGCCTGCAAGATAGTCGCCAGCGGTTATCAGACCGGCACTCACGTCGTCAGCTATGGTTCCAAGACTCCGACGGCGGCGGACAGCACCAGCCCGGCGGCGGGAACATGGTACAGCTGTCTGACGAATTATAGCGCGTCCGGCACGGCGGCCACAGACCATGACGCGCGCAGCGACTGTAAAATAAGCTGCGGCGCCGGTACACGGATTGCGTCCGCGAACGCGACCAGCTGCACCACCCCCAGCGGGAACTGGTATGTCGGCGCGCACAGCGTCGCGGCAGGCAGCGCGTCGTCGGTCAGCAGCTGTCTGACGAACTATACAATTGGCGGTAGCGCGGCAACGGACCACGATGCGGCGGCGGATTGCAAGATAAGATGTGGCGGCGGTGCGTATGTTGCCAAGGCAAACGATACGTCCTGTACGAATGTCGGTGCGGGATACTGGGCGGCGGCCTCGACCGTGTCGCAGGGAAGTGCCGGCAGTCGTACGGCATGCGCGTCGGGTCTGACGACAATCGGGTACGGTGCGGGCGCGGACGAGGCGGCGGATTGCGGTCATATCCTGCATCTGGGCGACAGCAAGCTGTATCTGCGCAGTACGAAAAAGACCACGCCGTCGTTGAATGTAAAGATTGGCGACAGCACCTTCTATGGCAACATGAGTACGGCGACCAAGGGCAAGCTGCGCGTCAAGAAAGACAACACTACCTACAGTGTTCACGACGACAGCATGTAAAAGAAAACGCCCGAAACGGGCGTTTTTTATTTAAGAAATAAGATTCTGATTATTTACCGGCACCCTGGCGGCGTGCCGCGGCCAGTGCCCGGCGCAGTGATTCTTCGGCGATTTGGCGTATTTTGGGCGCAAATGTGCGCATGTTCATGGTGTCGGCCACGCTGTCGGCGAAAAGTCTGGATATATATTCGATTTGGGTCGGCGCAACTACGAAAATGTCGCTGGTTATGTCGGAAGTATTTAGCTGCTGTATAGGTTCTTTCATAATAATCCTCCCCTGTTGGTATAATTTTCCTATAATTGCCCCTTGCATGCGTGCCTTGTGTTCATTATATCATAAAGTGCCTTGACCGCAAGGCGCAAAATTGCTATCGTCTGGCAGATAATAGAAGGAAAAACAAACATGTTAAACGTTATTAGTAAATTTTTGGGCTCGGCCAATGACAGACTGGTAAAGTCATATGACAAGACTGTGTCCCTGATTAACGATTTGGAGCCGAAATATCACGCGATGAGCGATGATGAACTGCGTGCCCAGACAGCGGAGCTGCGCGCGCGTCTGGCGGCCGGCGAAAAAGAGAAAAACATATTGCCCGATGCGTTCGCTTTGGTTCGCGAAGGCGCCCTGCGTGCGGTCGGCATGCGCCACTTTAATGTTCAGATGATTGGCGGCATGGTTCTGACCAACGGCCAGATTGCGGAAATGAAAACCGGTGAAGGTAAAACACTGGTTGCGACGCTGGCGCTGTTTTTAAAGGCGCTGCACGGCAAGGGGGCGCACCTGATTACCGTCAACGACTATCTGGCGTCGCGCGACGCGGAATGGATGGGGCGCGTGTATAAGTTTTTGGGGCTGTCCATCGGCATTATTCAGCACGACATGTCCGATGACGAGCGCCGTGCGGCATATGCATGCGATATAACGTATGTGACAAATTCCGAACTGGGTTTTGACTATCTGCGCGATAATATGAAATTCTCCAAAGACCAGCAGGTTCTGCGGCCCCTGTTCTTTGCGATTGTCGACGAGGTTGACAGCATTTTGATTGACGAGGCCCGCACGCCCCTGATTATTTCCGGCCCGGCCGAGGATACCAGCGAACTGTATGCAAAGGTTGACGCGGTTGTCGCA
This sequence comes from uncultured Alphaproteobacteria bacterium, assembly GCA_947646585.1. GTDB lineage: Bacteria > Pseudomonadota > Alphaproteobacteria > Rs-D84 > Rs-D84 > Enterousia. Next base: position 184,377 of record CANSHD010000002.1, read on the forward strand.
CAGCTGGGGGCGGACGATTTCAAGAAAGATGAAAAAGACCGTCATGTTACATTGACCGAGGCCGGTGTCGATAACGCGACGCGTATGCTGAAAGAAGCGGGGCTGCTGGTCGGCGACAATTTGTATGCGTCGGAAAACGCGACACTGGTCATGCATATTCAGCAGTCGCTGCTGGCGCATCATTTGTATCAGAAAAACGTAAACTATGTTGTGCGTGGTGGCGAAATTTTGATTGTTGATGAATTTACAGGCCGTGTTATGACGGGGCGCCGTTTCGGCAAAGGACTGCACCAGGCGATAGAGGCCAAAGAGCATGTGACGGTTCAGCCGGAAAATCAGACGGTATCCAGCATTTCGTATCAGAACCTGTTCCGTTTGTATCCGACATTGTCCGGTATGACCGGTACGGCTATGACCGAGGCGGCGGAGTTTGAAGAAATTTACAAGCTGCGCGTTGTGTCCATTCCGACAAACCGTCCGGTTGCACGTATCGACCATCATGACGAAATATACCGCAACAAGGATGAAAAATATGCGGCGATTGTAAAGCAGATAAAGGAATGTCTGGATAGGAAACAGCCCGTTTTGGTCGGTACGGTGTCGATTGAAAAATCCGAAGAACTGGCGGCGGTGGTTCGCAAAGAACTGCATATAGAGCCGGCGGTTCTGAACGCAAAGCATCACCAGTCGGAGGCAAAAATCGTATCCCAGGCGGGTGCGCCGGGCGCGGTTACGATTGCGACAAATATGGCTGGCCGCGGAACCGACATTAAGCTGGGCGGTAATGCGGAAGAGCTGATTGCGGAGCTGGACCCGCAGGCGCCGGATTTTGAAGAAAAAAAGAAAGAAATCTATGCGCGTATAGAGGCCAACAAGAAACTGGTTTTGGATGTCGGCGGTCTGTATGTTATCGGTACAGAGCGTCATGAGTCGCGCCGTATCGACAACCAGCTGCGCGGACGCGCGGGACGCCAGGGCGACCCGGGCGATTCCAAGTTCTTTTTGGCGCTGGACGACGATTTGATGCGCATATTCGGCGCGGCGCGTCTGAACGGAATGTTAACGACGCTGGGGCTGAAGACGGGCGAGGCAATCACGCACCCGTGGATAACGAAGGCGCTGGAAAAGGCGCAAAAGCGTGTCGAGGCCCGTTATTTCGAATCTCGTAAAGAATTGCTGAAATACGACGACGTTATGAACGAACAGCGCGGCGTTATCTATAAACAGCGCGATGATTTGATGACGTCTGAAGATTTGGCGCCGTTATCGCGAGAGTTAATCGGCGACGTGGTTGAAATGATTTGCGAAAACAACATTCCGGAAAAGTCCCATCCGATGGATTGGAATACGGCCGGAATACACGACGCAATGCTGCGCACGTTCGCGCTGGATATAACGGATATTGAAAACTGGAAGACGGACGAATCCATTTCCGAGCGCAAGGCGTACGATGTTCTGTACAACCTGGCGATGCGTCGCTTTGACGGCCAGGCGACCAAATACGGCCGCGAATTGATGCAGACGGCGTCGCGCCAGATGATGCTGGGGGCGCTGGACGCGGTGTGGAAACGTCATCTGCAGCAGATGGACTATCTGCAGACGGCAATTGGCCTGCGCGGATACGCCCAGAAAAACCCGCTGTATGAATACAAGCGCGAGGCGCTGGAGCTGTTCAAAAACACAATCAAGAACTTTAAGATTATGTCGGTTGCGTATATCTGCCGGATGGAGTTAACGCGCGAGGATGTCGATGCCCGTCAGCAGGAACAGGCCCAGCATGACGCGGCACTGAATGCGGCCGGCGCCGCGGCGGCGGAATCGCGCCGGAATGCGCCCTGCCCGTGCGGTTCCGGGTTAAAGTACAAGCATTGTTGCGGCAAGCTTAGCTAAACAAACAGCCCCCTTTTTACGGGGGCTGTTTGTTTATGTGGCTGTCAATCAAAAAATCGTATTTTTATAAAATATATGGTTGCCCCGGCGGGGCATTTTTTGCTATTTTTGCGACATGGAAAATCAATTCGTACATCTTCGCACTCATTCACGTTTTTCCGTTGGAAACGGAACCCTTACCATTAAGGCGATTCCAAAGCTGTGTGCGGCGGCCGGCATGACGGCGTGCGCGCTGACCGACACAAACATGATGTCGGGGGCGGCCGAGTTTTCAGATGTTATGCCCTCAAACAAGCTGCAGCCGATTATCGGCATAGAAATTTCTTTGAACCACCATACGGCCGACCCAAAAATTTTACGGATGGAGTCGCTGTCGCGCATCGTGCTGCTGGCCCAGAATCACGAGGGGTATCTGAACCTGTGCGAGCTTAGCCGTATTATGTACATGCGCGGCGAAAATCATCATCTGGGGCCGTATATTTCATGGGATGAACTGGCAACGCACAGCGCCGGTCTGATTTGCCTGTCGGGGGCGCATACGGGGCCGCTGGGGATGGCGCTGCTGAATAATCAGGAGGCCGCCGCGCGCACATATGCCGTGCGCATGACAGAGGTATTCGGCGACCGTTTTTATATCGAGATTCAGCGTCACGGTCTGGAACCGGAAATAAAGACGGAACCAGGGTTCTTGAAAATCGCGCGTGATTTAAATATTCCGATTGTCGCGACAAACGACACGTGTTTTGCCGCCGACAGCGATTATGAGGCCGCCGACGCGTTAAGCTGCGTTCTGGGCCAGACCAAGGTTATCGACCCGTCGCGTCCGCGCAAATCGTCCGAACAATATTTCAAATCGCCCGAACAGATGGCGGAGCTGTTTTCAGATTTGCCCGAGGCGGTGGAAAATACGGTTATAATATCCCAGCGTTGCGGCTTTATGGTAAATGTTCATGAAAAGCCCCTGCTGCCGCGTTTTGGTGACGACTTGGAGACCGAGTGCCAGATGCTGCGTGACAACACGATGAACGGTCTGGCCGAGCGGTTGAAACAGCATAACATTACTGACACCAAACCATATTACGAGCAGGCGGAATTTGAGCTGCAGGTTATTATCGGCATGGGATTTCCGGGATACTTTCTAATCGTTGCCGATTATATCGAATGGTGCCGCAAGAACGACGTTTTGACCGGTCCGGGTCGCGGTTCCGGTGCGGGTTCCATTGTGGCGTGGGCGCTGGGTATCACCCACGTTGACCCGTTAAAGTACGGCTTGCTGTTCGAGCGATTCTTGAACCCCGACCGTATATCCATGCCCGACTTTGACGTTGACTTTGAACCGACGGGTATCGAGCGCGTTTTGGCATATATCTGCGACAAATACGGCCATGATTCCGTGTGCCGAATCATCACGTTCGGCAGCCTTCAGGCACGCGGCGCAATTCGTGATATCGGCCGCGTATACAGCATGCCCTATTCCAAGTCGGACCGCCTGTCAAAGCTGATACCGCAGGATGCAAAAACACTGAAAGACGCAGTGGGTTCATCCAGTGAAATACAGGAAATTCTGGACAATGACGAGGATATGAACAAAGTTGTCCGCGTTGCCGAGGAGTTGGAAGGCAGTCTGCGAAACCTGGGCCAGCATGCGTGCGGCGTTGTTATCGGCGACCGTCCGACGACACAAATTGCGCCCGTTTACCGTGACCCGGCCAACCCGTTGCCGTCGTGCCAGTTCGACGGTCATTATCTGGAATCGGCGGGACTTATCAAGTTCGACTTTTTGGGATTGGAAACGCTGGTCGTGCTGAAATACGCGACGCGCCTGATTCAGCAGACGCGCGGAATCAACATCGACCTGGACAAGATTCCGACAGACGACGCAAAAACAATGAAATTGTGGCAGGCGGGTTTGACAGAAGGCATATTCCAATTCGATGCCCCGTTTGTTCAGCAGACCCTGCGCAAGATGCGACCGACCAGCTTTTTGGAAATATCGGCGCTGAACGCATTGAACCGTCCGGGGCCCATCGCATTTATTCCACAGTTTATCGCCCGTATGCACGGCGAGGAACCGATTGAGTATGTTCACCCAAAGGCGGAGCCGATTCTTAAAGAATCATACGGAATTATCGTTTACCAGGAACAGGTTATGATGCTGACGCGTGCCTTGGCCGGGTTTACGCGCGGCCAGTCCGATACCGTGCGCAAGGCCATGGGTAAAAAGAAGCTGGACCTGCTGGCGCAGTTGGAGGTCAAGTTTTTGGACGGCTGTGAACAGGAGCAAACCTTGGACCGTGCGACGGCAAAAGATTTATGGGAAAAGTTCAAGGAATTTGCAAAATACGCGTTTAACAAATCGCACGCGATTGCGTATTCCATCGTTGCGAACCAGTGCGCGTATCTGAAAGCGAATTACACGCCGGAATTTTTGGCGGCGTCCATGTCCAGTAATCTAAATGACACGGACCAGCTGTCGGTGTTTGTGGATGATGCCAAATCAAACTTTAACATTGCAATCGTTGCGCCCGATATTAACAAGAGCGAGTCGCTGTTCACCGTTCAAAACGGGAAGATAGTTTACGGTCTGGCCGCGATTAAGGGGGTCGGAACCGCCGCGACCGACGCCATTGTCGCCGAAAGAAACGCCAATGGAAAATTTAAAAACCTAACCGATTTCGCAAAGCGCTGTGCGCCGATTGTGAACAAAAGAATTTTGGAGGCTTTTGCCAAGGTCGGCGTTCTTGATTCGCTGGAGCCGAACCGCGCGGCGATATACATGAACGCCGACGCAATATTGTCTTATGCGTCCAAATCACGTGACGGCGGGAACACGCTGTCGCTGTTTGCAAACACGGTCGAAGACGACGTGGCCGAAGACCGCCTGCGCAAGAATCTGCCAAAGACGGCGCCGTGGACTTTCTCGCAGCGTCTGGAAAACGAATTGTCGGCGCTGGGGTTCTATATTTCCGCGCATCCGTTGGACCAGTACAAGCATTTGATTCAGTGCGCCGGAATCGCAACCAGCGCGACCCTGGAAAATATGGGCGACAGAAAACCGGTACAGATTGCCGTAAATGCTGGCTCTTTTTCGCGGCGCCGCACCAAGACCGGCAAGGATATGATTACAATCGCCGCCACCGACAGTTACGGCAATATTGACGCGGTGGCGTTCGGCGAATCCGCGGCGGCGTTTGCACAGATACTGTCGGCCGACAACGTGGTGCTGATTTCCGGCAAGACGTCCGTGCGCGACGACCGTGTGTCGATATTTGTGGATTCGATAACACCGCTGAACCAGTGGGTGGCGAAAATCGCAAACAAAATAACGCTGGACATATGGGACGGCTCTACGCTGCCCGATGTTAAAAAGGTGCTGGGCGGCCTGGGGCGTGGCCGCGTTCGGGTTCAGTTGAACCTGCATACGGGGGATAAAATTGCGACGCTGGCCCTGCCCGGCGGCGTGGAGCTGGGTGACAATACGGCGTCGGACCTGATAGGACTTGGGGTAAAGGTTGAAATAGAATGACGAAACATATTCCCGTTTTATTGGGCGATGTTATGGCGGCGCTGGGGGATGTTCGCGGCATGCGCATAATTGATGCGACATTCGGCGCCGGCGGATATACGCGTGCGTTTTTGGACGCCGGGGCGGATGTGACGGCGTTCGACCGCGACCCGCATGTGGCGGATGATGCGGCGGCCGTGGCGAAAGAATACGGCGCGCGCTTTACGTTTATTCCGCGGCCCTTTTCAGCAATGGCTGACTTGACCGGCGAGTATGATGCGATTGTTTTTGATTTGGGCATTTCGTCCATGCAGATTGATATTGCGGACCGCGGTTTCTCATTTCGCGCCGACGGGCCGCTGGACATGCGCATGTCCGGCAACGGGGACAGTGCGGCCGATTTGATTGCGAATACGGATGTGGCGGAGATGGCCCGGATTTTGCGTGACTATGGCGATATAAAAAAAGCCCCCGCATTGGCGCGTGCAATTCGTGATGCGCGGCCCCGTACGACCATGGAACTGCGCGACCTTATTTACAATCCGCGTGATATCGCGCCGGTGTTTCAGGCCCTGCGCATTGCGGTAAACGATGAAATGGGTGAGGTTCAGCGGGCGCTGGCCGCCGTGCCGAAATTGTTGCGCGTGGGGGGAAAATGCATTTGTGTGACGTTTCATTCGCTGGAGGACAGAATTGTAAAAAACACATTTCGCGCGTGGACGACCGCGCCCGGCGACCCGCGCATGCCGGTTGTTGCCGCGGCGCCGTTTTCGGCGATTGCGCCAAAGACGCCGGCGGCGGCCGAGTTGGCGCAAAATCCGCGTGCGCGCAGTGCGCACATGCGCGGCGTTATAAAATCATATTGACGGGGCGACGGCATATTTTGTACGATTTGCTAAATACTATGAAAGGAAAGGATTTTAGGGTTATGAAAAAGTCTTTATTGACCGCATTCTCGGCATTTGTGATGGCGATTTTGACTCTGCCGGCGGCGTGGGCCGTATGCCCGGTATGCACGGTTGCCGTCGGTGCCGGACTTGAAGGGGCGCGCCTGCTAGGGGTGGATGATGTGATAACCGGAATTTGGGCCGGCGGGCTGACGCTGTCGCTGTTTTTCTGGACGGCCGGCTGGCTGAAAAAGCGCGGTGTGACCAGTGTCTGGTTGCAGATTGTCGCGCCGCTGGTCGTATGCTATGGCCTGCTGGCGGCGGTGTATCTGATGCCGGGCGTGACGTTTGGCGCCCAGACCTTGTGGGGTGTTGACAAGTTCCTGCTGGGCATCATTGTCGGTACGGTGGCGTTTTATCTGGGCGCGCGCTGGTACATTAAAATAAAGCGCGACAATGGCGGACACGCACGCTTTCCGTTTCAGAAAGTGATTGTGCCGTTGAGCTTTTTGCTGGTCGCAACGGTTGTGTTCTGGCTGATAACGAAATAAAAATTAGAGGTATATATCATGAAACGTACAAGCACAAAGAAACCGGCGGCAAAAAAGCTGACGCTGGAAGAATTGGTTGAACAGGCCGATGCGGCAAAAAAAGTCAATCCGCTGGATTTGTCCTCGGACCAGGACTTGTCCATCGCGCTGATGAATCTTATTTCGTTGGAAGAACACTTTTTCTTCAGCGGCGCCAAGACCCGCAAGACAGGCTTTTATGACATGATTAACACCGTTCGTGAAATGCGCAAGGAGCTGATGGAACGTATCGTTCAGAAATCCAGTGCGGAAAACGGCGAAGTTTGGTGCATATCCAAGCATCTGTTGGCGGCCTCTATGCGGCTGATGGAGGTTGGCACAAAGGCCTTGGGCGCCGGTAATACAAAGGACGCATACGCCATGTTTGATAAGGCGTACGACCTGTATTCCCTGTTCTGGGGGATTAACATGAATTTAATTGATTTGACCGGGGTTCAGCAGGCCGTGCCGGAATTCTATGCCGGCGCGACAAAGGAGTGCAAGCTGAAATCCGCGGCAAATCCGGTGGCCGCCACGGACGCGGCCGATGCAGGCGCTTCGAAATCGACGGTTCGCCGTTTGGGCAACTGGGTTAAAAATGCGGTGAATTGCTGTATAGAATAAAAATTCGGTATTGATTCCGTTTGCCGAAACGTGATAGAATACCAGCAGAGAGATGTAAGTTTGAGCATTTGTTCTGCGCAAATTTTTAAAGTTTCATTGTTTGTTGCGGCATTGATTGGCGGCGGCAATGCCTTTGCTGCCCAGGCGCCCAATCCGCGCGGCGGTGCGGCATCGGCCACAACAGCGACGGCCAGTGCGCGTACCGACGGCCGTGATGTGCGTCGCGGCTCCGTTCAACAGGCGCCGTCCGCAACCGTATCACGCAGTGCGACGCGGCGTCCGGCCACAACGGTTGTTCGCACCGCCACGGGCAAGACGTCAAGCGCGGCGTCGAATGTTTCGGCGCGCAGTGCGACGGCGACACCGCGTACGGCGGTATCCGCGACAACGGCAACGCATACAACGGCGGGACGCGCCGCGTCATCGAATGTTGTACGCAGCGCCACCGGCGCATCGTCTGCGCGCAGCGCAACGACCGCGAACGTATCGCGTGCGGCAACGGCGCGTGCGACGGCGGTGTTTGAGGATATTTCGGCCATCGGCGGCGGATACGCCGCATGCCGCGAGGCGTATGCCACATGCATGGACCAGTTTTGCGCCAAGGCGAACGATACGTATCGCCGCTGTTATTGCAGTTCCAAATTTACGGAATTTCGTGACACGGAAAACGCCCTGGAGCAGGCAAAGACCCTGTTGATGCAGTTTGAGGATAATAATCTGAACGCCGTTGACAAGACCGCGGCTGAGGTCAATGCAATGTACAGCGCCACGGTCGGCGAATTGGCGATTAAAAAGGATACCAGTGCGGCCGCAAACACGCTGAATGAAATCGGCGACCTGTTGTCGGGAAAGAAAAAGGCCACAACATCCAACAGCTCGACAACGTCTTTGGGTATCATGTCGTTTGATTTTACCGAAGATGTCGATGACATATGGTCCGGCGGCGGCAGTTCTATATTCAATACCTCGTCGGGCGAGGATTTAAGCCAGCTGGAGGGCCAGAAACTGTATGATTCCGCCAATTCACAGTGCTTAAAGATTATTGCGGAATCGTGCGAAAACAACGCGGTCTTAACAATGGCGCGCAGTGCGTACAACATCCTGATAACCCAGGACTGCAACGCATATGAAAAGAAAATAAACAATCAAAAGGAAGCGGTAAAGCAGACCGTGCGCCAGGCGGAAAAGATTTTGCGCGATGCGCGTCTGGAGGAATATCGTGCGCATAATTCCGCAGACGTTAACGAATGTTTGGACAAGGTTCGCACCGCCCTGACCCAGGATACGGCATGTGGCGCCAACTATAAAAGATGTTTGGACTACAGCGGCGTTTATATCGAACAGAATACCGGCGACCCGATTTACAGCCCTCGCCTGTTCCAGCTGGTTGAACAGATAAATCTGGACGGCTCGTCGGACGTTCTGGGGCGGAACGCACAATTCAACCAGTTCCTTGATTCAAAGAAAATGTTTGCGACAACCGCGCTGGATTCATGCCGCGATATTTCCGACATCGTTTGGACCGAATTTAAGCGCAGCGCCCTGATTGAAATCGCCCAGGCCCAGGACGCCAAGATAGAAGAAGTAAAGATGTCGTGCGTCAGCACGATGGCCGACTGCTATGACACACAGTCGAACGCCCTGAAAAGCTTTGACAACACGACGTCACAGTATTCCGGTGCAACCGCCGCATACGCCGCGCGCACCATGTGCCAGGACAAGGTTGCCGCATGCGCCGCATTATATGCGGGACCGAACGATGTCCAGTGCCAGTTTGACGCCAACGGTCGCCTGACAAACGGTGCGGTATGCGGTTTGACGGCGTTGGTCAGCTTTGTGCAGACGGTTGACGACGTTCGTGTGGCCGAGGGGTGCGCGACGGCGCTGGAGAACAAGCTGAAAGATACGTGCACGCCGCAAACCGGCGACAAGGGATATCCGTGGAATTGCCGCGGCATGTCGGCCAGCCAATTGCGCGCCACCGTTCAGCAATATGCGCAAATGTATTGCGCCGACCCAACAACGCAGACTTTGGCGGCGGAAACGGAATCGACCGTAAACAAGACCGTTCAGGACCTGTATGAAGAGCTGGACTATCAGTTGATGGAGGCCTGTGAAGAGGTTGACGGATACTGGCTGGATAACGATGCCACGATGCCGGACGGCGTATCGGGCAAGTTGGTTACGGCGTTTTATTCGAACACGTTTGGCGGGCGCCAGGGTGCGGACGAACTGTCGTGGGGCCAGTGTGTCCAGAATGACACGATGATTCAGTGCCTGTCGTACAATGGCGACAAAGACGAGCCTGTTGCGACATACGACAGAAACAAGGACGAATGCACATTTACCGATGCGTGGTATGAAAATCACTGCACGCTGATGAACGGTTATTATGAAGGCGGCATCTGCTATGTTGCGCCATAACAAAATATGGAACGGATATGAAGAAGTATTTTGCGACTTTTGTGATGATGTTTGCGATAATGCCGGCGTTTGCGATAAACCTGGTCGGGGATACCGCGCGCGGGTGGTGGAATATAGGCACGGGTAATGTAACCGGCGGGCCGGAGGAGTTTATTATTGACGGATGCATCGGCAAGAACTGTTCGCACGGTACATATGGTGATGAATGGGGTGCGGTTGCAATGATTGCCGTTCAAATTGTTGAACACGGCGGTTATTTTTGCCCGTATCAGGTACAATGTGCGAATAAACGCAAAAAGAAGAGAACTTGGACGGTGTATTACCGGCCGAGCGGTTATTCCAAAGATAAATGTGCATGGTTGTGTGAGCCCGGATATAGTGGTACAAATTGTGCGCCGGCCGAGAATATTCCGTTGGCATGCGATGAAAAACCGCAAAAGAAAACCTCGGGCGGACGTTTTTCCGGCTTGAGTTTGAAGACATGGGGCGGCGATTCCGAAGGTGTGGAGAGCGAAGTCTGGGGATTTAGCCAGTGGGGAAGCGACCCCGAATGCGATACGTTGCTGGGTATTGTTAAGTATTTGGAGCATGGCGTAATTGCGGGTGCGGTTAATGTGTGCTGTGGACGCGATAATTGGAAGGGTATCGATTCTTTTATCGGTAGTATCGGCACCTCGCAGGTAAGCCAGAAATTATTGTGTGCCGAAGGCTATACCGCCAATGCGGGTGCGAATGACTGTGTGCCGGTCGATGCTGATTTTTGCGCGGTGCAGAATATGTCGTTTTGTCAGAATTTCGACCGTGGCGGATATGATAAAACAATTCATTATCTGGATTCCAGCAGCGGTTGTGTAAAGTATTTGTGCAGCGAAACAGGAACGGCATTCCCGGCGGTGGGCGATACGACATGCGCGCCGTGCGGCACGGGCGCCAAGGGCGGTCCGAGTCCCAAAAACGGCGTTTGCGTTGTATGTCAAACCGGTCAGATTTTTGATTCCGAGAGCGGTACGTGCGTGTCCGCGGCCGCCTATTCCAAAAGTGACCTGCAGTACGGCAAGGCACAGACCAAAAATTCGATAAGCGTGTCCAAGCAGTGCTGGACGTTAACCACGCCGGAAGAATATACGGTATGCGTTACCAGCGGCGGCGCCCGCACGCCGGCGGGCGCCGCCTCGTCCGGCGCGACGGTTCGCGCCGCGCGACAGCCGATACGTCGATAAAGTGCATAAAAAATCCCGCCGTTTGGCGGGATTTTTATTTTGAGATTCTTTTAAGCGGCGCCGTTCAATGTTTTCATAAGTTTCATTATCATCTGGCGCGTTTCGTCGTTCGGCAATTTCCAGTACAGGTTGATAAGTTGTAACGACTCGTTCTTGCCCAACGGGTCGTTGGCGGTCTGTTCCGCCACGTGTAATGAACGACTGGCCTTTGTTTCTTCGGGCATGTTCCCGGGCAGACCGGTAAAAAAGAATGATACCGGCGTTTCCAAAAGAGTGCTAAGTTCAAACAGGCGGGCCGCAGAAACGCGGTTGCCGGCCGTTTCATATTTTTGAATCTGCTGAAAAGTGACACCGCATTTTTTTGCCAAATCTTTCTGGGACAACCCCATCATGGTTCGACGCAGTTGCAGTCTTTGGCCGATATGTTCATCTACGGCTGTCGGGGTAAATGCTTTACCGCTCATTTTTTTCCTCTCCAATGCAAGACCTAACATATGATATTTATCCTATTTATACATGTTTTCTTTTTCTTTTGCAATCAAAAAACTGTTGTGATATCGTTCGCTTTGAATTTGAAAAACAGGGGAAAAGTATGACAAAACCAGTTGTTTTATGCATTATGGACGGGGTTGGAATTAATCCAAATTCAGCGCATAACGCAGTGGCGATGGCAAATATGCCATTTTTTGACAAATTGTTGAAACAGTATCCGCATTCCGTGTTGGATGCCAGTGGTCCGGCGGTGGGATTGCCGGTGGGTACGATGGGAAATTCAGAGGTCGGTCATATTACAATGGGAGCCGGTCGCGTGGTAAACCAATTCCTGCGCCGTTTTCAGATTGAAAACTGGGACAAAAATACTGCTTTGCGTGATTTTATCGCCGATGTTCGGGTGCGTGGCGGCATTGTTCATTTTGCGGGCATGATGTCCGACGGGCGCGTGCATTCGAATCTGGACGACATGCTGCTGATAATGCGGCGCGTGCTGGATGCGGGGCTGCGCGTGTGCATTCACTTTATTGCGGACGGGCGCGATACCCTGCCCCAGTCTGCGCCGGAATACGTGGCAAAGATACAGACCGAACTGGCGGCGTATCTGGCCGACGGGCGTGCGTTCTTTGGAACGCTGTCGGGGCGTTATTACGCAATGGACCGCAATCAGAATATGGACCGCACAGAGTTGGCGTTTGATGCGATTGCGTGCGCGAAATCAGAATTTACCACGCCGACGATTGACGCGGCGTTGGCGGATGCATATGGCCGCGGCGAGACGGACGAATTTATCAAGCCGATTGTTATCAACGGCGACGTGGCGATTACGGATAAGGACGGTTTTCTGTTCGGCAATTACCGCAGTGACCGCGCGCGCCAGATTGTTCGCGCAATGCTGAAAACAGGCGCACGCATGTTGTGCTTTTCCCAGTATGGCGAAGGGCTGAACGAACACTGTCCGGCCCTGTTGCCGGACGAGGCTGTTTTGAACACGCTGGGCGACGTGCTGGCGGCGGCCGGCAAAAGCCAGCTGCGCATTGCGGAAACGGAAAAGTACAATCACGTAACATATTTCTTTGATGCCGAACGGAACATTGATTTCCCGCATTCGGACAAGGTTCTGATTGCGTCGCCGGCCGTTGCAACGTTTGATATGAAGCCGGAAATGTCGGCGGTGGAAATTACAGACGCGCTGTTGCCGAAACTGTCGAAATTTGACGTGGTTATTTTGAATTATGCCAACGGCGACATGGTTGGTCATACCGGCAATGAACAGGCCACAATCAAAGCCATGGAAACATTGGACGCCCAGCTGGCGCGTCTGGTGCCGGCGGTGCTGGCGCTGGATGGGACGGTGCTGATTACGGCCGACCACGGAAATGCGGAAAAGTTGTGGGATGACGAGAATAATCTGCCTTGGACGGCGCACACGACCAATCCTGTGAATTTCATCGTGGTGTCCAATGAAGAACATTGTGCGCATGACGGCGGCCTGGCCGATATTGCGCCGACGGTTCTGAAACTGGCGGGGGTTGCGGCGCCGGCGGATATGACCGGAAAATCACTGGTTGATTAAACAAATGCCCCGAACGGGGCATTTTTATTTCTTGTTTTTGCGGCCCGTATATTATATACTGAGAATGTCGGCGAGAGTTTCGCCGACGGGGTGTCAGAACCTCTGCTTACGCGTCGTTGATTGGTGGCGCATTGCGCCTGTTTTTATATCGCGACGAAAAACAAACTCCTGAACCGCGGGTCAGGAGGGATGCGAATATACTGAATAAGCACACAATTCGTAAGATTGTTCTGAACCTCCTGACCACTCAAATTTTGGGTGGTTTTTCATTTCGAAAAAAATACAGGAGACAAGAATAATGAGATTAAAACTTTTTCTGCCGGTCATATTGTGTTTGACCGTGTTTAACCATGCCATGGGTGCCACAAGTGTATGTTGCGACCAAAAAGTTATAGATGGGCAGCCTTGCCAATGCTATTCTGATGCGACCGGCAGCTGTGCTGGCTGCAGTAGTGCATCAGGGAGTGGTTGCACAAACTGTACCGGTACGGATTGGACGCCGGCCAGTACCACCGGGTACGAGTCTAGAAAAAAAGCGATATGTATGACGGGAAGCTGCTCTCAGTTACTTGAGTTTAGGTGTTCCGCGGGCTATTATGGCGAAAGTACTAATGGAACGTCTGGTTGTACACGGTGTCCAAGGCTTCTTGGTAAAAGTTTTTGGGTGTATGGTATTTCGCCGGCCGGTGCCGCTGCAATAACACAGTGCTATTTCCCAAAGGGCACAACAAATGACACCGGCCCCTTGGACCAAAGTGGGACATATGTTTTTACTGCTGATTGTTATTACAACGGCGGGCTTTGAAAAAATCGCGCAACATTTGGGCGGATTCTGCGGCGTGGTCCGATATTTGGGTAACCCCGGGGTGCCACAAGTGGCGGTCTGTGTCAAATATGCGCGCATTGGTCGTTATGCCACCGCCCTTTTCGTCTGTGGCGGCAAAGTATATGTGGCGCATGCGCGCAAAAGATATCGCCGTGGCGCACATTGCGCACGGCTCCAATGATACATATATGTCGCATTCGTACAAAAATTTTTGCCCCAGTTTTTTGCAGGCGCGGTTGATTGCGACGATTTCTGCGTGCAGTGTCGGGTTCTGTTTTTGTTGCACCTTGTTTTCACCGCGCGCGATTATTTTCCCGTCACAGACAATAACGGCGCCAATCGGCACGTCGCCATGTTTGGTGGCGCGGCGGGCTGAAATTAAAGCTTGTTTCATAAAATCCATACGTTAAAGTATATGGCATGGATTCAAAATTGCAAATTATTTCCGGGGAATTTCGCGGGCGTAAATTACGCCTGCCGACGGGGGCACGTCCGACACAAAACCGCGCCCGTATTGCCCTGTTCAATGTTATGCAGTCCATGGGGCTGCAGCCCGGCATGGTTTGGGATGCATTCGCGGGCAGCGGCGCGTTCGGCATTGAATGCCTGTCGCGGTGGCCGGAATGCAACGCGGTGTTTTCAGATTTTGCGCCGACCACGGTGCGCGGCAATTTGGCGGCGATGAATATCGGCGCGCGCGCAACGGTTGTGACGGGCGATGCGATGTCGTATATTGACCGGTACGGCGCGGCGGCCGATTTGATTTTTGTTGACCCGCCATATGCGGACGCGGATGTCGGCGCGGCGTTTGTAAAAAAAGTCGGCGCGGTTGCGCGGCCGGGCACGATACTTATTTGGGAACAGGACGGGCAAAACGCCACCCTGCCCGATTTAACAGTGTGGGAAATTGTGCGGGACAAGCAATACGGGCGCGCGCGTTTTCTGTTTTTGTGTAAAAAATAAATAAAAACCTTGATTTTTGCATGTTTTTAATAAATAATTGCGTTCGCGCGGCACCCTTGGAGGTCGCGTGAAACATAAAAACATGCTATAAAAGGATAAAAAAATGGCAATAAACTTGAATGCAGAAATTCGCGCGAATACTGGCAAGGGGGCCAGCCGCAGCATCCGCAATAATAAAAACGTCCCCGCTGTTATCTATGGTGAAAAGAAAGAACCGGTGGCGATTGTTCTGGACGGTCATGACTTTGACATGTTGCTGAAGCGCCCGTCCTTGCGGACAAAACTGTTCCAAATTAAAACTCCGAACGGCACCGAAGACGCCATGCTGATGGATATTCAGTATCATCCGGTAACCGACGCGGTTGTTCATGCGGACTTTAAGCGCATTGACGTTAAAAAGCCGGTCAACGTTGTCGTTCCGGTTGAGGTTGTCAATGTTGAAACGTCCAAGGGTCTGAAACTGGGCGGTGTATTGAACTTTGCTGTACGTAAGGTTGCCCTGCGCGGTTTGGTTGATGTGATTCCGGAAAAAATCACGGTTGATTTGTCGAATTTGACAATCGGCGACGTGGTTCACGGAACGGACTTGGTTCTGCCGGCCGGCATTGAACTGGGCCTGCACCAGGCGGAATTGGCGTTCGTAACAATCGGCGGTAAGATGCCGGAAGAAGCGGATGCGGCGCCGAAAGCGGCGGCTGCGCCGGCCGCGGCACCTGCAAAGAAATAATATTTTTTGCAAACACAAATCAAGTCGCCCCCGCGTGGGGCGATTTTTTCGTGTTATTTTTTTCCTGTGGTCTTGAAATGCTTTTTCGTGTTCACTATATCTGAGGCAAACAGAGTTATAAGGAGTGAAAAAATGGGAAAAGTATTAGGTATCGACTTGGGTACAACCAATTCCGCCATGGCGTTCATGGACGGAAACGACCCCAAGATTATCGAAAATGCCGAAGGTCAGCGCACCACGCCGTCTGTTGTCGCATTGACGGCCAATGGCGAACAGCTGGTTGGAATTACCGCCAAGAACCAGGCGGTGACAAATCCGGAAAATACAATTTATGAAATCAAGCGTCTGATGGGCCTGCGCTACGACAGCCCGGCGGTCAAAGAAATCGCAGCGCGCGTACCGTATAAAATCGTACGTGGCGACAATGGCGACGCATGGGTTGAAATGGAGGGCAAAAAGTACGCCCCATCCCAGATTTCGGCCATGATTTTGGCAAAGCTGAAGAAAGATGCCGAAAATTATCTGGGCGAACCGATTACAGATGCTGTTATTACCGTGCCGGCATACTTTAACGATTCCCAGCGCCAGGCGACCAAAGACGCGGGCCGTATCGCGGGCTTGAACGTACTGCGTATCGTTAACGAGCCGACCGCGGCGGCGCTGGCATATGGTCTGGAAAAGGACAAGAACGGTATTGTCGCCGTGTATGACTTGGGCGGCGGAACGTTCGACGTGTCCATCTTGGAAATCGTTGACGGCGTGTTTGAGGTAAAATCCACAAACGGCGATACACAGCTGGGTGGTTCCGACTTTGACGCGCGTATTTTGGAATATCTGATTTCCGAATTCAAAGGTCAGACGGGCATTGATTTAAAGAATGATAAACTGGCGCTGCAGCGTTTGAAAGAAGCCGCGGAAAAGGCAAAGATTGAACTGTCGTCCAAGACGTCGACCGACATCAATCTGCCGTATTTGACGGCGGACGCGACCGGGCCGAAACACTTTAACACAACGCTGACGCGTGCGAAATTGGAATCGCTGGTGGACGATTTGATTCAGCGTACGATTGAACCGTGCAAGAAAGCGCTGGCGGACGCCGGTATTGAAAAATCCCAGATTAACGAGGTTATTCTGGTCGGCGGCCAGACACGTATGCCGAAAGTGGCCGAGGTTGTAAAGGAATTCTTTGGCCGTGACCCGCACAAGGGCGTGAACCCGGACGAAGTTGTGGCCGACGGTGCCGCGATTCAGGGTGGTGTTCTGAAAGGCGACGTAAAAGACGTTCTGTTGCTGGACGTGACGCCGCTGTCGCTGGGTATCGAGACGCTGGGCGGTGTATTTACGCGTTTGATTGATCGTAACACAACAATCCCGACCAAGAAGTCCCAGGTGTTCTCGACCGCCGAAGACAACCAGTCGGCCGTTACAATCCGCGTATTCCAGGGTGAACGTGACATGGCGGCGGACAACAAGCTGCTGGGCCAGTTTAATTTGGAAGGTATCGCCCCTGCCCCGCGCGGCATGCCGCAGATTGAGGTTTCGTTTGATATCGACGCGAACGGCATTGTGCACGTGTCGGCCAAGGACAAGGGTACCGGCAAGGAACAGACAATATCCATCAAATCCGACGGCGGTCTGTCCGAAGAAGATATCAAAAAGATGGTCGATGAAGCGGCGGCAAATGCCGAAGCGGACAAGAAAAAGCGCGCCCTGGCGGAGGCAAAAAACAATGCCGAGGCCGCAATATTCGGTATCGAAAAATCCCTGAAAGAACACGGCGATAAAATCAGCGCCGATGAAAAGCAGGCGATTGAAGACGCCAAGAAAGCACTGGCGGACGAGCTGGCACGGGCCGAGGCCACGGCGGAAAGCCTGAAAGAAAAGACCGACGCCTTGACAGAAAAGGCGATGAAGCTGGGTGAAGCGGTTTACAAGGCGGCCCAGGCCGAACAGAATGCGGGCGCGGCCGGCGACGCACCGTCGGAAGACGGTACGCGTGACGCGGATTTTTCTGAAAAGAAATAATCGCCCGTTTATGGTAAAATCCCTCCCGTTTGCGGAGGGATTTATTTTTTTACCATAAGTATTGACAAAATATAAATTATGTACTATATTGTATATGAACAGAAGCAGTTTGAACCCAACCAAGGAGAGTTGTAATGCAGATGGAAATTAAATCTTTTTTGGACGACCTTAAGTTCTTTACGGAAAATATGTCGTCTGTCCGTTTTATGTTAAATCAGACCGATTATGTAATGAATGCGATGCCCCGTATTGACGCATGGCGCAGCGGTGTCGTCGTATTGTCGCCGCGTTCCCAAAAGGCGGGACAAGAATTTGGAAAACGTTTGGCGCAGTATGGCGTCGAAGTTGTGTCGCAGAATCTGACGCCGCAGCAGAGTGAGGTTGTCTTTAAATGCAATGCGGACAATGATGTCGTGTTGCTGTTGGGCGAGGTTTTGAAACAGCAGAAATTGAAAATGCGCAGCAATCAGCTGGACGGTCTGGCCCAGGAAGTTGACCATGCGGTCGAGCAGTTGCCCTATGTTCGCGCCAGCGCATTTAGCCGCGGTGTGAACGCACTGAAAAATCAGATAGAGGTTTTGAAAAGCGTTAGAACCGCTCATGCCAAAGAGTTGGCACGATAATAAAAATCCCCGCGTCTGCGGGGATTTTTATTACTTTATTTCGCCGACATATGCGCCGAGCCCCGTCGCCACCCCCAGCAGCGGGTCGTCCGGTTCGACATATGCGTTTGATGTTTCGATTCCCGGGATATGCGGGTCCGGCACCAAATCGCCGTGGCTAAAGAATTCGGCCAGTGCGATTGTCCTGCATTTGCCGTTTTGCATGGCGGTCATTACATATGTTTCGTTGTTTTCGATTGCGCGCACCGCACAGTCGGCCATGGACGCCGCAACAATGCGGTCGGTGGCGGTGGTGTCGCCCGCACGCTGGAAATGTTCCGGGTATTCCGCGCGGCAATATATGCCGGCCGCGGACAATTGGCGCGCAATCATTTCCGCCGCTTTGCCGGAATGGCCGCGCAGTGAAACCCCTTCGGATACGACGATGACGCCGTAATCTGTCGGGGCGTTCTTTATGTGTTCTATTAAGCTGGTTACGTCGAATTTTATTTCCGGTATCAATATCGCCGACGCTCCGGATGCGACGCCCGCCTCCAGCGCCAATTTCCCACAGTCGCGTCCCATTGCCTGAACCACGAACCAGCGGCGATGGCTGCGTGCGGTCAGCAACAGCTGGTCGCAGAAATTTGTTAACTGCTGAACCGCGGTGTTAAATCCGATTGTTGCGTCGGTCAGCGGTACGTCCATGTCGATTGTCTTTGGTACGCATACCAGTTTTACGCCGGAATATATCTCTTTAAAGCCCCATGCAAGCGACAGACTGCCGTTGCCGCCAACCAAGACAAGCGTGTCCAGGTTTAATTCTTTGAGGGCGCTGTTCAGTTTCGTATTAAATTCTTTTAATATACCCTGGCGAGAGGCCTCTTCAAAATTCATTGTGCCGTCACGGCCGTTGCGCAGAATGCTGCCGGACAGGCGCGCAAACTCCAACGGCATGTTTTCAGGTGTCAATTCCACCGCGTCCGCCGGGGTGCAGTACAGGCCGTCGGTGCCGCCGCGGATTCCGATAACAGACCAATCGCGCGAATCCGCCGCCGAAACCAGGCGCTGAATCACGGTGTTCAGACCACTGCAATCGCCGCCTGTGGTCATGATTCCAATTCTTTTTTTATCGCTCATATTCCTTTCCTCTTTTTGCCGGTAAATTATAACACAATTAAGTTGACAAACAAATATCTTTTGCAATAATTTGTCCATGGTATTTATTCATCTTCGGAGACTGCGAAATGGCAAAGAAAAACACAAAAACCAAGATTAAACCCTCTACAGACGATTTGATTGACAATGCAATCGCTCAGCAAAACTCGTGGATGGAAAACCGTCGCGCATTTGCACAGCGATTTTTGAAAAGTTTAAACATATTTGCGCGCCCGAATCCAAAGAAGGCGGATGCGGCGTCCGCCGACAAATCTGAAAACCGCGGGTGGCGCCCGTACTGGTTCCCGATATTGTGCGCATTGGTCGTAATATTTGTGGCCGTTTGGGTTGCGTTCTTTCATACGACAACGCATCGCGTTATTGTCGTTCCGGCGGTTCCCGACCCGGTGGTGCGCGCCATTGACACGGAAACAAAGCCCTCTTTCGATATTGTTCGCATCGAACGCGGCGGCCAGATTGTCGTCGCCGGACGCTGGATTCCGCATCAGAACATTTCTATTTTAATCAACGGCAAAATCGTCGCGACCGAGCGCACCGATTCCCGCGGCGAGTTCGTTTATTCGCCGACCCATCCGCTGGCGGCCGGCAATTACACGATTTCCTTGCTGGGGGTAAATCCGGACGTTCGCAGCGAGGACAATGTTTTTGTATACATTTCGGAACAGGGATATAAAAATTCCATTTCTTTGTTAATGACACGCGACGGCAGCACCCTGCTCCAGGCGCCGACCATGCTGGCCGACGGCGATTTGGTCGTTTCAAAAATTGATTATTTAAGCACGGGCCGCATCGTTGTGACCGGCAACGCGATGCCGCGTTTGCGCGTGTCGCTGACGCTGGGGGACAAATACATGGGCTTTGCGCGCGTGTCCGACCATCGTCATTTTGGCCTGGGGGCGGATGTCGGCGAATTAAAACCGGGTCAGGAATACAGTCTGGCGGTGCGCCTGCATGACGGCGACGGACGCACGATTGCGACGGTGCGTCATAATTTTGTAATGCCGGAAATGACGGGCGACGACAATACGTATTACACGGTGCGCCGCGGCGACTGTCTGTGGATTATTGCGCGCAATTTTCTGCGCCGCGGGGTTTTATTCAGCATGATTGCCGAACGCAACAATATTGAAAATCCGGATTTGATTTATCCGAAGCAGCTGCTGCAGATTCCGGTTGACGAGTCGAAATAAATGGCGGACGATATCAATTTTGACGAATCCCAAGAAGATGCGCGCAAAGAGCGCATCCGCCGTCAAAACGCCGACTATTATGCGCGGCATCGGGATGAAATAAATCAGCGTTCCAAACAATATTATCAGGATAACAAGCGGGACTTGCGTCCAAAACGCAGGGTGCACGAAAAGAAATATCGCGAAAAGCACGCGGAATATGTGCGCAAAAGAAAACACGACTGGGATGTCGAGAATGCCGAGCGTTGTGCCGAATATGCGGCGGCCCGTTATCGCCAGTGTCGTGAAATGACGGAACGCGCCAAATTTGTTTGCCCCGCGTTTATGTTTTTAACGCATGTGCGCGCGGAAAGCGTCGCGACCTATTCCATTGCATACAAGCCCGGCGAACGCGTGGTGCCGAAAATGGCAAAGTTGTGCGATGCGTTGCGTGTGATGGATTCGGGCATTTGTCCGCTGGTGCGCCGCGGCACGCAAGACCCGGCGGAGATGGCGGCGCAATGTCCGATGCGCGGTGCGTTTCTTATTTCTGGGGCCGCACGCGAAATTGCAAAAATTGCGAAAATATTACGACAGAATCAAAAATAAAATTGGCGCAAGGCCAATTTAATCTTGGTGCGGGCGAAGGGAATCGAACCCTCGTCTTCAGCTTGGGAAGCTGACGTGCTACCATTATACCACGCCCGCAATGTTGTGCATTTTATCTGGACGTCATTTAAAAGTCCAGCATAAAAGTATAAAAATATTTGACTTTTGACAAAAACAAATGCATAATAAGCCCGCAAATCCCAACAGATTGCCATTATTGTAAATCCAGTATGCGGTATGCATGTGGAACATCAACCGGCGAGTGTTCGCTCTTGATGCGGTTTTAAGTATGTGCTTTTTGGGATTAACAAAGGTATATGGAATATGAATAAAAATATATTGGGTTTGGGGTACGAGGCGCTGTTACAGCCTGATGTTGCGCCGCGTAAAACCGAATGCAAAACCGTGGCGATAAGTGCAGAGGCTCTGCAGGTCGCAAAGATTAAGTTTTTCGGGCTGGACCGTTTGTTCCAGCTGGGGCAAAAAGTAAAATAAAACAAAAAAGCAAGGAGTAAAAAATGGCAACAGTTATCAGATTGGCACGTTATGGTGCGAAAAAGCGTCCGTATTACCACGTGGTTGTGACGGATTCCCGCAATGCGCGTAATTCCGGCAATGTTTTGGAAGTCGTTGGCAAATACGACCCGATGCAGCCGCGCGACAGCGAAAAGCGCGTTATGTTGAACCTGGATTTGGTAAAGTCTTGGTTGGCAAAGGGGGCGAAACCGTCCGACCGTGTTTACAAGTTCCTGGCGAATGCGGGCCTGGTTGCGAAAAAACCGGTTCCGGCTCAGACGAAAAAGCACCTGCAGTCTGAAAAGACACAGATGAAGATTAAGGACAAGGCGGACAAGCTGGCCAAGGCTGCGGAAGAAAAAGCAGCGGCAGAGGCGGCGGCGAAAGCGGCCGCAGAAGCCCCGGCGGAATCTGCGGAATAATTTAATATGCCCGGGGATTTCCCCGGGTATATTAAAATGGGAGTATTTCATGTCTAAATGTCCATATAATGACTCTGTTGAATGTGATAAAGAATTTCAGCAGAAGGAATTGACGCGTCAGATGAATTTGGCGCTGCGCACGGGGATGTATTGGTTTAATACAACCCCGCAGGGTGTTTCATGCGCGGTTAAGCATTGGCAGTGCGCGCGTTTGGTTGCCTGTAACCAGGTACAGCGATAAATGGCTCAATCCGATAAAATTTTGGTTGGTAAAATTGTCGCCCCCCAGGGAATCCGGGGCGAGGTTCGCGTTCATACATTCACAACAGCACCCGCGGATTTTAAGGTGCTGCGAATTTTGAACGTGCCGTTGCGCTTTGTGCGGGCGGCGGGCGCCGATATTGCGATATGCCGCGTCGATGGCGTGAACGACCGCAACGCCGCAGAGGCTTTGCGCGGGATGGAGCTGTTTATTTCGCGTGACGCCCTGCCCGATTTGGATAACGGCGAATATTACCAGGCGGATTTAATCGGATTTGAAGTTGTGCGCGACAGTGCGAAAATCGGCACGGTCGCATGCTTTCAGAATTTTGGCGCCGGTGATATAATAGAACTTGATAACGGCGACATGGTGTCGTTTAAAGGCGCCGTGGTCGATATGAAAACAAAAAACATAGTTGTAAAATAAATGCATTTCAACATACTGACCATTTTTCCGGAAATGTTTCCCGGCACACTGGGCGGCGGGGTTGTCGGGCGCGCGCTGGAACGCGGCATATGGTCGTATGATGTGATAAACATACGCGATTTTGCATACAACAATTATGGCAGTGTCGATGACGAGCAATTCGGCGGTGGCAAGGGTATGGTCATGCGTCCCGACGTTTTGGGGGCGGCGCTGGATTCCATTGAAAACCGTGGGCGCGTGATATATTTTTCGCCGCGCGGTCCGCGACTGACGCAGTCGATTGTTCGCGAATTTGCCGCCGCGCCGGATGCGACATATACGCTGTTGTGCGGCCGGTACGAGGGAATCGACCAACGAATCATCGAAGAATATGATATAATGGAGCTGTCTATCGGCGATTATATACTGTCGGGGGGCGAAATTGCCGCACAGGTTTTTGTTGACAGCACGGTTCGCTTGATAGATAATGTTGTCGGTGGCGGAACTGATGCCACCGCAAATGAAAGTTTTGAAATCGGGGGGCTGGAATGGCCGTTATACACCCGCCCGTCGGCATGGCGTGGACGAAATGTCCCAGAAGTCCTGCTGTCCGGTCACCACGGCAATATCGAACGGTGGCGGAAACAACAATCGGACGAAATAACAAAAGAGCGTCGTCCGGATTTAATAAAGGAAAAGTAAAAGATGAGCATCATTAAAAAAATCGAAGAAAAACAGATTGCCAAATTAAAAGGCGACAAGAAAATCCCGGCATTCAAGGCGGGTGACACACTGAAAGTGCATGTAAAAATTAAAGATGGCGACAAATTCCGTATCCAGGTATTCGAAGGCGTTGTCATTGCGCGCGACGGCGGCAACGGAAACAATGCGTCGTTCACGGTTCGCCGCGAATCTTATGGCGTGGGCGTGGAACGCAAATTCCCGCTGTACAGCCCGGCGATTGAAAAAATTGAAAAGATTCGTATCGGTCGCGTACGTCGTGCAAAGCTGTTCTTCCTGCGCGGTTTGTCCGGCAAAAAGGCACGTATCGTCGAAGACTTGGCGGCGGCGTCTGCGGAAAAGAACGCGAACAAATAATTTGTATTTGTTTTATGAAAATCCCGCCAAACGGCGGGATTTTTTTATCTTTGGAAAACGCGCGGTTTTAAAATATGCGGATTTATCAGCGGGACCGGGCGATAGTCTGTTTTTTCAACGCTGACATTTATACAATAATCGTGGTTTTTAAAGTCATAGTCCTGGATATGTATATGACCGTGATAGTTAACAATCGGCGGATTTGCGCCAAATTCCGGCAACGGTTCGTGCGACAACAGTATGTATAGCTGCGCATTATACACCGGGTGTTCGAACACCTGGTCGAATCCGGCGTCCATCCACCAGCTTGGGCGATGGCTGCGGTCGTGATTGCCCAGAATCAGATACTTGCGCCCGCGCATGCGTGACAGAATTGCGCGCACGCGTTCTTTGGTGGCGCCAAACATAACGTCGCCCAGCCAATAGCAGACGTCGTTTTTTCCGACGGTCGCATTGTATCTTTCGATTAAGGTGTTGTTCATTTCGGCCACGGTTTTAAACGGCCGGTTGCCAAATTGAATAATTTTTTCAGAATAGAAATGCGGGTCCGAGTACACAAATGTCGCCATATATCTACCTCCCCTGGCCGTTGATTTTGTTGCAGCGCGCCTGCAGGGTCTCCAGTTTTGTCATAATTTCCGCCCATTGCGGCGGTACGCCCAAGAATTCCTCCCTCATCGCATCGTAATCCTGCTTGAGTTCAAGCAGGACGGCCGGCGCCGGCCGTAAAGACAGGTCTGCCGGAGAATGTATGGCCGGGATGTTTTTTGTTGTGTAAATTTGCTGGTACAGAACCGTGTTTTGCAGCATATGCCGGGTGTCGCGCAAATTTACAAACGGCATCAATGTCGCAACGTCATAATAGTGGCGCGACAAGAAAAATCTGTTTTTAGGTTTGCCAATCGTCGCAAAAGAATTTAATGCGAACATTTTATCCCAGAATGTTTGCTCGTACGCAACGGTCGGGATAACGCCCATCGGTTCCCTTGTGGAATACGGTGTAACGGCGCTGTAATTTATCGTATCTTTGTCATATTTTCGCGGAATAATTTCAATGCATATATGCTGAAACATTCTGTTCAATGCCGATTGATACAGGACGTGCAACGTCGGATAAGACGTTTGCTGTTCCGGATTATGCAGTGCGCGCCATTCGCGGTCGTTCGACAGCATAAAGCGCTTGTCCTGATTTATCGCATAGTTTATGCGCGGCATCAGTACGTCAAATACAAATTCCTTGAAATTTGCCACGTGTTTTTTCAGGCGGCACTTGGACCGCGCCATCGGCAGTTCTTCAAACTCGTTCGTCGCCAGGTCGATATCGTGACTGGCGCGCTGGCATATGTTGTAAGATTTTCTAAGCGTTGCGCCGCCAGAAAACACCAGCGTGTCGAATGCCGACTTGTCTTCAAACAGTGCGTTAAGAATTTCGCATTCCATATAGTCGCACTCTGCCATAATCGGATTTGGCATGCTTTGGAAAATTTTTTGAGTTGTGGCGCTTTTTATAGACATATTTGTTTTATAGTACATTGACGGGCTTTTGTCAAGTTTTGTTGATTTAAGAATTTGACATTACCGGCCGGCGGCGTTAATATGTAGTTCGGTATGAAAAAATATATTTCTGCATTTTTTATGATTGGCGCCCTGCTGGCCGTAACGCCCGCAGACGCGTATGTTGAGCGCGATACCGCGGTTGTGCGCGTAATGAACAAGGCCGCCGGCAAGGCCCAGACAATAAAGGCGCCCGTCGGTCGCAAGGTTTCTTTTGAGAAGCTGGACTTGGTGGTGCGCACGTGCAAGCAGACGGATCCTTTTCAGGCTCAGGATTTTTTCATGTTCATAGAAATATCACAGGATTCCAAGATTTTCAGTGGCTGGATGAGCCATAACGAACCCGGCAATAATCCGTTGCAGCACCCTGATTACGACCTGTGGCTGGTGGGGTGCGAGTAAAGCGATGGCCGATGTATATATTATAAATTTGTCCGGATTTATGCTGGGCACCGACAAAGATGTGCTGCAGCCTGGCCAGAAATGGCTGCCATATGACACAGAGGTGTATGTCTGTCGCAACATTGATGTCGCAAAGCGTCTGTTACAGTTATCACAGCGCGGCTTTGTGGATGGGATAAACCCGGTTTGGACGACGGTCTATCATGTCGTTGCGCCGATGGTAAAATGCACGCGCGCGGACAATGCAATGTTATGGACGCCCGACGCGTCGAAAATCGTCGTTGACCGTCTGGTGTTTCAACAAGCGCCGCACCAGTTGTCTGAGGCCGCATTGCTGGACAATGCCAAGGCGCAGATGGCGGCATTTATGGGACTAATGAATTTATCAAGGGAGAAGAAGAAATGAACTTTATAAAAAAATACTTAAAGATTTTAATCGGCGCGGCGGCACTGTTGCTGGTGTTTACAATATTTGTCATGACCCAGCGTTCGGAAAATCTGGAAACGGCGGCACTGAAAAAATGGCCCGCCGCATCGATGGAGCGCAGACTGGCGGCGACCAAGATTCTGATTGGCACGGACCAGAATGCGGAACTGATTGTGCAGTGCATTGATAAAATCGCCGCATTGCCCGATTCTGGTGAAATGGCGGTGCGCGACGCGGCGTCGCTGTGCTATACAGGGGTTCAGTTAAAGGAAAATCTGTAAAGATATGCGCGGATTTATATTTGCCATTTTTGCGGTTGCGGGGTGCGTTTTTTGCGCGCCCCGTAATGATATCGGGGCGCAATATCTGGGCGCGCGATATGTCCTTGATCCGTTGGGCGAGGCCGCCGGATACGACCCGGACCCGCTGATACGCGACGATGCGTTCGACTGTACTACATTTGTTGAAACGGCGCTGGCCGACGGCGATATGGCGCGTCTTATGAAAATCAGATACCGCGACGGCCAGGCGCGCTGGGAAAACAGAAATCACTTTATTGAGACGGACTGGCTGGCGAATAACGCCGATTTGTTACGCAATGTCAGCGCGTGCTATGGCGCCGCCGCCGTGCGTCATGTAATTGTTGACAAGCGGTCGTGGGCGCGCGTCGTGCACGGCATGGTTATTGATGTGGCGCCGGTAAATGCCGATATTGAATATCTGCCGTATGACAATGTAAAGGATATAAATAACGCCGAACCGCTGATTGTCTTATTTATCGTTGGCAATTCCGAAAAAAATGATAAAATCGCAACAGATATCGCCGTGGTGCACATGGGCTTTTTACTGCCCGGCGGTCGTGTGTTGCGGCATGCATCGGTTGGGCGTGGTGTTGTTGACGACGACTTTGCCGAATATCTGGCAATGCGGCGAAAATTAAAGAATAATATCGGTATTGCACTGGTGGAAATAAAATGAATACGGACGAAAACATTATCAAGATGGATATGGGAACGCTGCGCGGGGATGCGTCGGCGGCGGGCGGCCTGCTGTGCCTGGGGATAGAATCTTCGTGTGACGAAACATCCGCGGCGATTGTTGACGGCAACAGAAACATTTTGTCGCATATCATTTACTCGCAAATACCGGAACATCAGAAATACGGCGGCGTTGTGCCGGAACTGGCGGCGCGCGCGCATATATTGGCGATTGACACCGTCGTGCGCCAGACTCTGGCGGCCGCCGGAAAGGATATCCGCGATATTGATGTTATCGCGGCGACGGCGGGCCCGGGGCTGATTGGCGGCGTGTTGATAGGCTGGATGGCGGCAACCGGAATGGCCCAGGCGACGGGCAAACCATTGGTTGCGGTAAATCATTTGGAGGGGCACGCACTGGTCCCGCGTCTGCACGCGTCGGCGGCCGACGGTACGGATTTGGCCGCGGGGGTTGAATTTCCATATCTGTTAATGCTGGCGTCCGGCGGGCACTGCCAGATATTGCTGGTGCGTGGCGTCGGGCAATATGAACAAATCGGCCAGACGCTGGACGACAGTGCCGGCGAGGCCTTTGACAAAGTCGCAAAGATGCTGGGGCTGGGGTATCCAGGCGGGCCGGTTGTTGATTCGCGCGCCCAGTCGGGGAACCCCACGCGATTTAAATTCCCGCGGCCGCTGTGCGACAAACCGGGCTGTGACTTTTCTTTCAGTGGGATAAAGACCGCGGCGCGCACCATGCTGGACAAGACGCCCGCGCCATATTGCGATGAATTTATAAATGATTTTTGTGCATCTTTTCAGGCAGCGGTTGTGGACTGCATTGTAAATCGTCTGGGGCATGCGATGGAAGACGCGCGCGTTCGCGCCACCGCGCCGCGCACGTTGGTCGTTGCGGGCGGCGTCGCCAAGAACAGCGCCATTCGTGCCGCGATGCAGCGTCTGGCCCGGGTGAACGGCATGACGTTTGCCGCCCCGCCGCTAAATCTGTGCACGGATAACGGCGCCATGATTGCGTGGGCCGGAATTGAAAATTACCGCGCGGGCAAGATTGTGCGCACGCCGGTCGCACCGCGCCCCAGATGGCCGCTGACGGAATTGTCAAATGCGTAATAATGTGATATAATTACCGCTATGAAAGACTATGTAGCAAGTTATGATGCCGCAACCCGGCGGGTGTTGGAGAATGCGGCCAGAATAGACAAGTTTGCGCTGCCGCAAATTGACACGCCCTATTCTTTATATGATATCGCGTCGGTTTTGCGGAAAAAGTACAAGGACCATCTTTTCCGTGACAAATATGTCGGCGACATGCAGTTCCAGGGATTCACGCCATATCCAAAGGGATTTTGTGCGTTAAGCTCCATATGTGTATACGAACTGTATGGCGGCGCGGATATCTGGGTGCCGTCGGCCATTCATTTGGGCGACTGTGAGTATGCGCCGGTGGTGTTTCTGCGTGACAAGGAATTCGGTATTCCGTTCGACGCAACAGGCGACCAGTTTGCGCCGTTGCGTGTGCCGTATGAATTGGGTACGCCGATAAATCGCCCGATTGGCAAAATGCGCACGCCGAACAAAGAAACTTTTATCAAACAAATAAAGCAAGAATTGGACAGACGTTAAATGCAAAAACCGGAACCATTTGTAAAATCAGATACCGTATTCAGTGTGACCGATGCGGCCGCATTGTTAAAGGGTGTCGTTGAAACCGCGTTCCCGTGCATTCGCATTCGCGGCGAACTGTCACAGATTACGCGCGCATCGTCCGGACACATGTACATGACGATAAAAGACGCCGGTGCCGCAATATCCGCAATCATATGGCGTGGCACACCGGTTAATTTCAGACTGGAAGACGGGCTGGAGGTTATAATAACCGGCCGCCTGACAACCTATCCTGCGCGCAGCAACTATCAAATAATCGTCAATGAAATAGAAATGGCGGGCGTCGGCGCAATCTTAAAAATGCTGGAAGAGCGCAAGCGCAAACTGGCGGCCGAGGGATTGTTTGACGCCGCGCGTAAAAAGCCCCTGCCGCGTTTTCCGCAGCGTGTGGGTGTCGTTACCAGTCCGACAGGCGCTGCATTTCAGGATATTCAGAACCGTCTGCGCGAACGCTTTCCGGTGCATGTCGTTTTGTATCCCGCAACTGTTCAGGGCGCCACCGCCGCGGCAGAGGTTGCGGCCGGCATCGAATACTTTAACCGTGCAAAGAACGTTGATGTAATAATCGTTGCGCGCGGCGGCGGCGCGTTGGAAGACCTGTTGCCATTTTCTGAGGAAATTGTCGTACGTGCCGCCGCGGCCAGTGAAATCCCGTTGATATCCGGCGTCGGACACGAGCCGGACTGGATGCTGATTGATTTTGCCGCCGACTTTCGTGCGCCGACACCAACCGGTGCGGCGGAAACCGTCGTCCCGACCAAGCTGTCGTTGATTCAAGAACTGGATAACATGTGGCACCGCCTGTCTGGAAACTTTACAACGCGCCTGGCGAATGCGCGTGCGCGTATGGATTCCATTTCCGTAAAGAACCCGCGCCAGATGGTTATGGAACGGGCCCAGCGTCTGGACGATATCGGGCGCAGCATGGACATAATAATCGGCGCCAAGGTTCAATCCGCCCGCCAGGCGATGCAAAGCGCCGCAACATTTCCAAATATTCTGACGACCCGCATGGCCACATTGGGCCAGAATGTGGCGCACATGGGACAAATGCTGAATTCATTGAGTTATAAAAGCGTTTTGTCGCGCGGATATGCGATTGTCCGTGATGGTGACAATAACATAATCAGCAGTGCAGAAACGCAGGCTGTGCCAGTGTCCATAGAATTTACGGATGGCGTTATTCAGATGCGTTAAATAAGCCTTGAAAAAATACGCGCAATATGCCAGAATATAAGGCATATAGCCGTTGGTTTATATGCCTAATTAAATTGAACCCTTTTATTAGGCATAACAGAAGGAATAAAAACATGCAGAAATCGGGAATTTATAAAAAATTAACATATGCCATTTTTAACGTTGGATTCCTATGCGGGATGATGAATGGGGTCCATGGTGCGACTGTTGATTTGGCAGGCAACCCCAGCAATTCAGAACAGCCGAGCATAAATGGAGATACCGCGCAGCAATATTATAAATGCAGCAACACTATTACGCCTACATCTGGATGGCAATGGGCGGGGTATATGAGAATTAGCTATACGTCAATAGCTAGGAAAACCGGCAGCAGCGGTGCACCCCATATTTTGTCCGGCTGTTCTTTTGTCTCTTATCTTTGTGAGGAAGATCGCTACAAAAGTGGTAATACGTGCGCAAAATGTGCGACTTCGCCGAATACGAATAAACAACTCTATGCCGTAAGTGCGTCTGATAGAAGCAGTGGCCAAAGCTTTCATAATAATACGGCATGCAATTATTGTAGTTATAATGAGTACAAAACTGTATATAATCCTGTGCCGGGTGTTTCGCTGGATATGTGTGTTGATTGTCCGGGCGGCGGGGAAAGTGATGGTGTGGGCGCAATCACAACATGCTGCCTGCCGTCGGGCACAAAATCCAATGATAATACCGGTGATTTTGAGATTATTGATGGAAAGTGTTGTTATAGCTAAAATAAAACCGGCATGTGCCGGTTTTATTTTATCAATGTGCGTGCCATTGTCAGGGATTCGGGCGTTATCTCGGCGCCGCTGATAATGCGAGCAACCTCGTTTAATCGCGCCTCGCCCGATATTTCGCATACGCTGGTTGTGGTAATGTCGTTTGCGACGCTTTTGCTGATTTTAAAGTGATGGTCGGCATATCCCGCAACCTGGGCGGAGTGCGTGATTACCAATGCTTGGGCTCCGGCAGCCAGGCGGTTTAATCTGTTGCCGACGGCACTGGCGGTGGCGCCGCTGATTCCGGTGTCGATTTCGTCAAAAATGAATGTGCGCGCGTCCGCGCCACCGGCCAGCACAACACGCAGCGCCAGCATAAATCGCGCCAATTCGCCACCGGATGCAGTTTTATGCAATGCGCCAAACGGCATGCCCGGATTGGTCTTTATCATGAATGTGACGCCGTCAATACCGGCGGCCGACGCATCGACGGGCGCCAGTTCCGCGACAAAGTCCGCCTGCCCCAACTTTAAATCCGGCAGTTCGGCCAGTATGCGCGTGCGCAACGCATCGGCCGCGGCCGCGCGCGCATCATGCAGCGCCGCCGCGCACCGGTCAAATTCGGCGCGCTTTTGAGACATCTGTGCGGTCAGCTTTTTTAGCTCAGCATCCGAATTGTCAATCGCATTTAATTGTGCCGACATCTGCGACAGCTTTTCCGGCAATTCATCGGCCGGAATACGGTGTTTGCGCGCCACGGCGCGAATTGCAAACAGGCGCTCTTCGACCTCTTCCAGACTGGCGGTGTCCATGTCCGACGGTGTCAGCGCCCCGGCGACGTCGGATATGGTTTGCGCCGCCTCGTACAGCTTGTCGATTTGTTCCTGGTACGGGTTGGGCGTTGTTTTTATATGCTCCAAAATATGCGCAACGGAATAAACGGCCGAATCCAGCGAATTGCCACGCGGCGCGATTGCCGCCATGGCGTCGGTCAAAATCGCCGCGTCTTTTTCCGCGTTCATCATCGCCGCGCGACGCGTCGCCAGCTCCTCCTCTTCGCCGACATGCACATCCAATGACGCCAGTTCCGCAACATTGTGTTCCAAAAATTCACGCTCTATTTCCGCGCGCGACAACATTTCCGTTAACTCCGTCATGCGCTTTTGTGCATCCTGATATTCGGCGTATGCGTTTTTTGTCGCGGCGACCAAGCCGGTAAATTCGGGGTTGTTTCGCGTGGCAAAATCATCCAGCGCGCCGCGATGCGTCGCACCATCCAGCAATGCGTGGTTTGCAAACTGGCCGTGAATTTCAACCAATATGTCGCCGACGGCTTTTAAGGTCTTTACGGATACCGCACAGTCGTTTATCCATGCGCGCCCTTTGCCGTCCGGCGACAGTGTTCGGCGCAGAATCAATACGTCGTCATCGCAATCAACACCGACGTCCGTCAGAATTTGACGAATGGCGGGCGTAACGGAATCAAACTCGGCCGTGACGGCGGCGCCGTCCGTGCCACGACGAACCAGGCCGGCATCGCCGCGCGCGCCCAGCGCCAGCGCCAATGCATCCAATAAAATACTTTTTCCGGCACCCGTTTCGCCGGTCAGAACGTTCAGCCCCGCCCCGAATTCCAGATTCAGGCGTTCAATCAATACGATATTCGATATATTTAAACGTGTTAACATATGGGAATTATAGCGCCCAGCGCCGCCGTATTTCAAGGGCTTTTATATAACCTCAAGCGTCCAGTCGTGCGTCCACAGTATTGCGGCGGATATTGTAAATCCGGGATATATCGCGCCCAGCAAATCACGGTATTCCTGCAGCTGGATTTTGTATTTGTCACGGCGCGCGCGGCGGTCCGTGTCGGTTTTGTAATCCAAAATCTTTATTGTCTTTGCGGCGGTGTCAACAATTATGCGGTCGATGCGGCGGCTGATAAAGCGGCCGTTTATTGTACCGGCAACGGGCACCTCTGTCCGGGCGTTCGGGCCAAAGTATTCCGCCAAGTGCGCGTTTGTTTGTATGCGCGCAATCAGTTCCGCATCGCCGCGTGCGGCGGCGCCGTCGATTGCGATTTTGCGCAGGCGTTCGTGCATGTCGGTGCCGGCGCTGGTTGCAAAACGCATGTCGCGGCCGCGGCGGATAAAATCATACGGACTGGTCGGCATTTGTAATCCTTGTCGGTTCGTTTGCGTCGTTGCCGAAAACACTCCACAGGCGCGCGTGCCACGAGTCTGCATTCGGCGCCTTGTTCGATGTGTATCCGAATATATACAGACGGTCGCGCGCACGCGTCATCGCCACATATAACAGACGGTAATATTCAGCTATCTTGTCGCGCATTGCGGCGTCGGCGGCCATGTCGCGCCGGGCGGACGGCATTGCACGCGGTACCCAAATCCATGGGCGCGGCATATCGGCGTCGGCCGCTGGTATCGGAATAAACTTTTCACCGTCCGGCATGTTCGTCGTATCGATTAAAAATACAACGGACGCCTCCAGCCCCTTGCTGCCGTGAACGGTGACGATGCGCACGCCGCTGTTTTCGTCCATGTCGCGTTTTATCTCGCTGCCGCCGGTGATAAACCATTTTAAAAAGTGACGCATTGTGCCCGGCTGTGTTCTTTCGTATGCCAGACATATCGTCAAAAATTCCTCCAGCGGGTCGATTATTTGATTGCCCAGTGCGGCAATCATTTCGCGGCGCGTGTCGTTGGAATTTAGAATTTGTGAAAAGAACGTATATGGACCACATTTTGCCGCCCATTCCATTGCCGCACTTAATCGCAAAAAAATATCCGGGCGCATTGTCTGCAGAATATTGAATACCGTGACCGTTTTTGTGTCGTCCGCCAGGCGTTTTATCGCATCGGTGCGCGCAGTGCATAAATTTAAAATATCGCGTTCTGTCAATCTGAAAATCGGACTTTTTAATACGCAGCATAAACTGTAATCGTCGGCCGGATTAAGGCAAAAACGCGTTAGGTTCAACAGGTCGCGAACCGCGGGAAAATCCGGCAAAACGATACGGTCACTGCCAGCGACGTCAATGCCGCGACGTTTAAGTTCTGTGACCAGCGGCGGCGCCAGTGGCTTTCTTTTTTGTACCAGTATCATTATGTCGGACGCGCGACATTCGCCGGTGGAAATCATCTGTTGTATCCGGTCGGCAATCATTGATATGTATTCCGGCACGCCGGCATCTGTTTCCTTTTTTGATACAACCGGATGCAGTTCAACCGCGCCGACGGCGTCGCGGCGGAAGCATTTGTGTGCATTGTTGGAAAAGCCTGTTAACTCAACAATTTCGCGATTGCCAAAGAAAGTATCAACGAATCCGAGAATTGGCGCCGTAGAGCGAAAACTTTGCGTCAAAGGAATCTCTGATATCGTCCGCATGTTGTTGCTTATTTGGTCGGCAATTTCCTGGCGGCTGGCGGCAAAGGCATTCGGGTCCGCACCTTGGAACCCATATATCGACTGTTTGCTGTCGCCGACAACGAACAGCGAATGCGGGTCGTCCGACGTATCGCCATCCGTAAAAAAGTCGCCGGCCATCATGCGTAAAATATCCCATTGCTGGGGGCTGGTATCCTGGGCCTCGTCAACCAGTATGTGATTCAGGCCCAAATCCAGCTGCGACAATACCCACCCCATTGTGTCGGGCTTTGAAAACAGGCGACGGGTATATAAAATTAAATCGTCAAAATCCAACAGGTTGCGAGCATGTTTTAATTCCATGTATGAACGTGCAAATGCGGACGCTAAATCAAACATTGCGATTGAATCCCGGGCTATTTGGCTGTTTACCTCGTACTGTGCCATGGCGTAGACACGCTCCAGCTCCGTTTTGGCATAATCCAGCTTTGCCAGGTCTTTCTTTGGTTCCAAATCCTGTTTTAGATATGTGTATTTGTATTCTTCAAAATTTATTGACGTATCAATGTACTGTTTTGTTTTATTGATAAGCTCTGTCAAATACTTTACCGGTGTTTTTCGCGAATTTTGGTCCGCTGTGGCATTTTCGATGATTTTTTGTAATAACATCGGGTCTGCCGCCGCCGGTTCGTTAAAATCGGAAAATAAAAATTTGTTAATCGTATCAATAAAGTATTCGCGATATTTATTAACGTTTTCAACTTGGAAAAACGTCTTGTACTGCCCTGTTAATTCTTTTAACAGGTCGGGCATATAATATTCCGAAACCCGTCCGACGATATGCGCAAACGCATCGGATGTTCGCGGGTCGTTTCCGGCAAATAAAATCATCCGGTCAAAGGCGTCCTGTAACAATACCTTTTGATTGGCGTCGGATACCAAAGTCCATGCCGGCGACAGGCCGGCCTCCATCGGAAAGCGATGCAGAATTTCTTCACAGAAACCGTGAATGGTTTTTATCTTTAATATATCGGGATTGTCGATGTACTTAAAGAATATTGCGCGCGCGCGTTTTAAATCCGCGTCGGTCGGCGTCTGTGAAAAAGCAACGCCCGCCAGCATGTCGCGCAAATCATCGTCGCCCGCCATGGCCCATTTGCGCAGCATTGCCAAAATTCTGTTGCGCATTTCCCCGGCCGCCGCGTTTGTATACGTTAAGCACAATATCCCGGCCTCCGATTTCGCACGGAACAGTATGCGCAATAAACGCTGGACCAGAACACTGGTTTTGCCCGTTCCTGCATTCGCCTGAACCCATACGTTTTCAGACGGCGACGCGGCCTTGTCCTGTTCCGGTGAAAGTATCGTTTTTTTTGCCATTTATACCCTTGCGTTGCATTAAAGATTCTAGTATAAATTTCATAGAACTTCAAGAATGATATATTTTGCGCGGAGGGCGAAAAATGGAAGCCGGTTTATCAGTTGTTTTTGCGAATAAGATAGTATGGATTGCATGCGGCGGCATGGCGGTTATGATGCTGGCGGCAATCGGGGCGCTGTTTTTTGTGTCGCGCAAATCGCAGAAAGTAATGGAATCTTTGCTGGGCATTATGTTACAGCCGGAGCGCGTAAAAATCCACGACGCGTCGCGTGTTCTGCGCACACTGATGGCGGACGAAATCGCAAAGATAGAGGCCGGATTCAAAACCATGTCCGACACCCTGCGCGCCCAGATTGCGGCCGCGGACAAATTGAACGAAGAACTGGGGCTGCAGAATGAAAAACTGGTCGCGACCGCGGATGCGGCCACCAAGAAACTGGTAACGATGTCCCAGCGTCTGGACAATACCGTAACCGGACTGCACGACGTTGTAAATTCGGATACGTGGCACGACGTTGAAACGGCGACCGCGCGCTTTAACGAGACGATATCGGAATTGCTGGCGCGCATAGACGCAACATCGCAGGAGGCCGCCGCCCGCATCGCCCACATTCAGGAACAGATTGACGCCTGGCAGGAATCGGGCCGCCAGTTGTCGGAGCGCTTAACAGCGGAATTTGAATCGAACGGCACGCAAATGAAAGACATGTCCGAACAGTCGGCCGCCCTGCGCGATCAGCTGGGGGCGCTGTCGCAGTCCGTGGCGGACGGCTTTGGCGCGGTAAAGTCCGCGGCGGCGGATTACGAGTCGGTTATGACCGGCAACGACAAGCTGCTGGGCGAGCATATATCCAAAATGGAAAACTTTAGCAAACAGTCAAAGAAACAGTTAACCGCGCAGATGAACACCCTTACCAACACAGCCAATGTTGTCGGCGGCCAGGTGCGTCTGGCGGAATCGTCCATTGACAAGCAGGTGCGCAAGTTAACGGACGCGGTTGAAACACTGATGTCGTCGGCCACCACAACGGAAAATTCCGTCCGCGGCATATCGACGGAGCTGGCGACGCTGACAAACCGCTTTAACGGCGAGATAAAGGAATTTGCGACGGGCGTCGTGTCCGAGTTAAAGACGGTGTCGGGCGTTGCGAATGTGACGCTGGAAAACACCAAGACGGCGGCGGGCGCATTCTCTGAATCCGTGCGCGCAATGGCGACCGGCGTGCGCGAAACGCTGATTGAAATGAACACGGCACACACTCAGCTGTCGGGCCAGTCGGCCGGCCTGATAAAAATGTCGGCTGAAACAACCGCCCAGCTGCAGCCGCTGTCGGCGTTGATAGAAAAATATTATGCGGCCCTGCCCGATTTGTCGCGCGGCTCGGCCAAGACGACGGAGACGCTTGAAAAGATTGTCGGCAGTCTGAATGAAAAAATCAATTTAATGCGCGACACTGTTTCGGAATCGATGAATGCGATATCGGATTCGTCCGTAAAGCTGGAAGACTTGGCGGGACAATCGCGCCAACAGATGATAGATTTAATGGCGGATTACGCCAAGGCCGTGAACACCATGCAGACACTGAACAAACAGATGATGGTTGCGCGCGCGTCCGCCCCGATGGATGCCATAAAGACGGCGCCGGCGGATTCATTTGCCCGCGTCAGCAGCCAGGATTTCCTGAAACAGAGCGAAAAGCTGTTTGAAAAAATGCATGAACAGTCGCTGGATTTAACGCGTGCGGCGGGTGCGGAAATACCGGACGTCGTGTGGAAGAAATATCATGCCGGCGACAAGACAATATTTTCAAAGTGGCTGGCCAAAATGATGGCGGCGGCGGATAAAAAGCGTGTTCGTGAAATGCTGAAATCCGATGCCGTGTTCCGTTCCCAGGCAACACAGTTCGTACGCAGCTTTGACAAAGTTCTGGCCGCGTCGCGCCAGGCGGACAATGCAGACAAACTGGCGGCGACACTGATAAAAACGGATTTAGGACAGATTTATGCCGCATTAAAGGGGCATGTATAAAAACTTTCTTGTATTCCGCCGGCGATTGGCATATAATGCATATGCCTGCGGGTGTTCCGCAGGTGGGGCGTCAGAACCTCTGCCTTAGCGTCGGGATAAGATTCAACAGGCGCGCATTTCCGCGCCGATTTTATTATCACGGCGACAAATATACTCCTGAACAAACGGTTCAGGAGGGTTCGCGGAATATCCAATACGCGACGCAATTCTAAGGATTGTTCTGAACCTCCTGAACCACCAATGTTTGGTGGTTTTTTCATAAAACATCAGGAGAAAAAGAACTATGAAAAAAACTTTAGTGATTATATGTGGTGGCGTACTGTTTGCCGGTCCGGCAATGACAATGACGTGCAGCATTAGTTCGGTGCCGGCATCTTGCATAGCAAATACCGAAACTTGCAGTGGGGGATATTGTACAACCACCTATAAATATACCGCGGCCAGTCAAAAGTGCACATGCTCAGGCAACGGATGCTGCACATGTGCATATTTATCAAATCCGTTGTGCACCCAATGCCCGACCTCGTTCAAAGGCGTGGAATGTCCATTATGCTAATCGGTTTGGGGGTATAAAATGCGAAAGAATATTTTATTGGCGTGTGCGGTTGTGTCCGCAACAACAATCTCCAATGCTTTGGCGGACTGCAATCCATCGGGCACCAGCTGCAGCGCATGTACAACATACAGGTGCAATTCAGGTTATTACGGAACAGCAACATCTGGCAGTTCCGGCTGTACGGTCTGTCCGTCAAATGCAACATGCGCCGGCGGCAATGGTTCAACTTTTATATGCAACCAGGGGTATTATAAAAGCGGCTCTGCCTGTGCGCGCTGTCCGGCATCGGGCGGAGTGTACGGCACGACCAAGTCCACGGGGGCAACGTCCATAACGGCATGTTATATTCCGTCCGGAACCGCATTTACTGACACCGGTGGCAGTGGTTCGTACACAGGCGACTGTTATTACACCAATTAAGACAATCGCCCTTAACGGGCGATTAAAAATCAAATGACAGGGATAGTGTTGCGCTGTATGACATTCCCATATTGTCATGTAGCGCCCCTATTCCGACATAAATAATCGCATCGTCTTCCGGCAAAGAAAGTCCAATTCGTGCATCGGCCTGCAGGCCGCCGTCGTTGTCTGAAATTATTCGGGCGTCATATGTATAATTAATGTCTGTGGTTTTATGCGTATGGCGCGCAATGACACCGGCCCTAAGATTTATATCGGTTGAATGTTGTATAACATTTGCATAACGTGCCGCCAGCCCCACAATCGGCGTTAGCGTCATGTTATCTGCTACCAGAAATTTCGGCCCGGTGTCGGCATAAAAATCAGCGGCAAAGCCCGACGGGTCGGACGCGGTTGCGGCGCCCGATTGTAATACCGGCGTGGTGAACCGGGCCGCGGTTATGGTAATGCCGGAATCGGCAAAAATATGCGGCGCGTCATACCGGACATATGCGTCACCGCCCGCCAGTTTGGCCGAATAATCATCGATACCGTCCGTGAAATTCATATCCGCCGCATGAATTGTAACCGATGCGCGCACCGGTTTGGCTGTGCCGGTGTTCAAGCCCGCCCTGATTCCGTATGCATCAATATTTTGACCGGTGATAATAAACGGTGCGATTTGCATTGGAGCCGGCACCCCGTCATCCGTGTGCATTGCGCCGACGTGTCTGTTAAATGTCTGTATGGGGCGGGCCAATGCGCGCGTGTTGATGCGCATAGATTTGTTCATTATGCGCCCCAGCGCGGGCATGTCTGTCGCCCGGTCCAGACGTTGCAGCAGATTGTCATCGGGATTTATCGTACGCAGGGCGTTTAAAAATTCGCCCGTCTGATTTCCCATTATTTTATAATAATCCGTTTCACGTGCCAATTCAGCGTACAAGGCGCCGCCGCGAATCACCGTGCGCAACGCATACAGCGGATTTATATCGTCGGCATGCAGATGCATTGTGCCGCTGCCCGTGACACGCCAGAAAATCGGCGTGTTAAAATCAATGTCTGCCATTTTTATGTGCAGCTCGTTATCGCCGACCAACTCTATCGGCACCGGCATCGCACGCGACATAAGCATTATTTCGGGCGACAGAACAATTCCGGAATCGACCAGTATGACTTTGTCCGCGGCGGACGATATGCGCCGAATATCCGTCCACTGTAAATCGGCCGCCCTGTACACGATGATATTGTAGTTGTCGGCGACATTTATGTCCGTAATGTCATCGGGCGTGCGAATAATTTGCGTTAAGCTGGCGCTTGCGCCCAATGTAATTTCGCCGTCAATCGTGCCGCTGTTTTTAATATAAACATCACGGCCGTCCGCGACAAACACGTCGCCGGACAAAACGCCATGGTTCTGCAGGTAAGATGATGCGGTAATGTTGATTTGATTAAAGTCCAGAAAAGCTCCACCGTCAACAACAGTGCTGTCCGCAATATTCAAGATATCGCCGTACATGTTGCTGTCAAAATATTCTGCCATGGCCGGCATAGGTATCAACATAATGCACAGCATAAAACGATGCTTCACCAATCCCCCCATCTCCAATGGAGGTCAGATTAGCACATAAGAATATTTTCTTAAAGTTAAAATTGACGTTCGCGACATATGCGCCGCAAAAAAGCCTGAAGACGCGATGATATTATGGTCTCGTCCGCGCTGCATTTTACAAGAAAATCCATGTCCAGGCCCGCGCGCAGAAAATCCAGCGGCGTGCACGTATTTGTGACACGCACACGATTGTCGTCTGGCATGTTGGCGCGGATGCGGGCGATATCAAAATTATTTTCCGGCGGGATAAAATACAGTGTCTTGAACGAATAATCACGCCCGTAACCGTTTCTCAGGAACCAGTCGCGCAATTGTGCGGCATATTTCGGCTGAATGACGTCATAGACCAGATTCGTGTCCATGTGGTTTAGTATTTCGGATTCCGGAACACCGTATAACCATTTGGGCTTGCCGGGCGTCCAAAAGGCCTCGTTCACCCACAGGCGGGTTGCCAGTGCTGCGGTGTCAAAATATTGTTCGTCGCGGAAATAATATTCACGACCATCGACCTCGCCCGGGCGCATGGGGCGTGTTGTCGCCGAAACCAGCTTATGAAAATGACCCGCCGGCAGGTGATGCTCTATAAAATAGGATTTTCCACTGCCCGACAGGCCACAGCAACACAGAACTGTCTTTTTCATTATCGCCCCCTTATGCTTTCATATGCCTTATTGTAAATAAAAATGCATTCGGGGGCAACGGTTTAGTTTTTATAATAGCAGTTTCCGGTATATTCAAACGAGCCTGTCGAATCGCTGGACTTGGTGCCCGCCGGGATATAACACTCTGTTATCGCCGTGGCGCCGGGCCCCGACGTGGTGCCTGCAACGCCACCCGATGACGGACATGCGGTGCAACCACTGCAGCTGGTTTTTAAATTGTTCAGTTTTGCCGTGCCGTAATACCCCTTTTGACAGCGCGCGGTTATATCGTATGTGCAAACATTGTTGACGCATCCTTTGCTTGCCACCTTGTCGCAACCACCGCCCATGTCGGTAACCGTTTCGCTGTTGCATGTGGTGGGGTCACATACTATCGGATCGATTGGATCAACGACGCCTACATTGCATGGCTCGCAACAAGTGGCATCATACCTTATACATTCGCCATATACGGGCCCGTTTACGTCCTGAGAAATCCTTCGACATTCGAAACATGTTATTGTTGGGTCGACAAAGACTGCGTATGCATTTCCAATCAATGTCACACCTGCACCGATTGCGGATATTATTATTTTGGTTTTCATTTGTTCAATCTCCTGGCTTTTTTCGAAATGAAAAACCACCAAAACATTTGGTGGTCAGGAGGTTGACTACAATCTTACGAATTGTGTGCTTATTCAATATATTCGCAGCCCTCCTGACCGGGTCAGGAGTTTATTTTTCGCCCAAATAGTAAAAACGGCGCCAAACAGCGCGCCATATGTACATATTTCGACGCGTAAGCAGAGGTAGTCACACCCCACAAGCGGAACACCCGCCTGCATAAAAAATTATATAGCGCGGCGCATTATATTTCAATATAAAAAATCCCGGCGTAATGGCCGGGATATGTTAATCTTCCAAGAAACTGCGCAATTTTCTGGCGCGCGTCGGGTGCTTTAACTTGTTAAGCGCCTTTTGCTCTATCTGGCGGATACGTTCACGCGTAACACCGATATATTCGCCAACCTCTTCCAGTGTGCTGGTTTTGTTGGTGCTCATACCGAAACGCTGGCGCAGAACGGTTTCCTCTTTCGGGTCCAGTTCCGACAAAATCTGTGTAACGATTTTGCGCAGGTTTTTCTGGGCCGCCGATGTGAACGGATTCTTGGCCGTTTCGTCCGCGATGATTTCAATACGGCTGCTGTCGTCTTCGGTGCCGACGGGCGCCTCCAGCGAAATCGGCTTTAAGTTGACTTTCATCGCCTTGTGTATCTTGTCCACCGGCAGATAGATAATCTTTGACAATTCTTCGGCGGTCGGATTGCGGCCGTATTTGTGCATAAACTGGCGCGACGCACGCTGAATCTTGTGTATGTTGTCAATCATGTGCACCGGGATACGAATTGTACGCGCCTGGTCGGCGATACTGCGTGATATGCCCTGCTGAATCCAGTTGGTCGCATATGTCGAGAATTTGTTACCCAGACGATAATCAAACTTGTCAACCGCCTTCATCAAACCGATATTACCGTCCTGAACCAAGTCCGAGAAATCAAGGCCCAGACCACGGTTGCTGGATTTTTTTGCAAATTTGATAACAAGACGCAGGTTGGCTTCTATCATTTCGCGCTTTGCACGGGCGGCCTCGGTCTGGCCGCGGCGGACCAGTTCCACAACCTTTTTGTATTCCGCGGTCGGCTGGCCGGTCTCGTTGGCGATAGCGGTGATGTCGTCCTGAATCTTTAAGATATCCTTTTCGTGCTTTTTGGCAAAGTTCGCCCAGACGGCATTCTTTGATTTCGCCAGCTTTTTTACCCAGTTGCGGTTCAATTCATTGCCCGCATATTCGGCCAGGAAGTCTTCGCGCTTAATCTTGTTTGCCAGCGCCAGACGCAGCAGCTTGCCCTCAAGCCCCATCAACAACTGGTCGCGCTGTGTCAGGCGTTCCAGAATTTCGGCATTGCGGTCGTCGTTTAAGCGAATCTTGCTGACGTGTTCAAACAATTCCAGACGCATTTTGGCGTATTTCTTTTCCAGCGCCTCGTCCGGCGTATTGGAGGTCAACAGATTTTCCAGACGTTTCGCCTGCAGTTTCTGCATGCTGTTGAATGTCTTTTTAATCTTGGCGAACAGTTCCGTCACCATCGGCATTAAAGCCTCTTCCATGACAGGAATCGGAACGCCCGACGTGCCGCGCGGCGTTTCTTCTTTCTTTACGCCGTCTTCGTCATCCGCATCTTCGTCCTCGTCGTCTTCGTCCGATGCGGTGGATTCCTCCAAGTCGTCCAGTTCGTCGTCATCCAGTTCATCCACATGCTCAACGCCCTTGGATTTCAAGGCCTCTGACAATGCGGCCAGGGATTTCTGTTCGGCGTCACTGGAATACATAACCTCAAGATTCACGATATAGCGCAGGCGAATGTCCTCGTTTAACAACTGCTGATACCAATCCAGCATTGCCTGAATTGTCATCGGGCTTTCGCACAGGCCGTATACCATCAGGCGCGACGCGGCCTCTATACGCTGGGCGATTGCAACCTCGCCCGCCGCGGTTAACAACTGAACCGTGCCGATTTGTTTTAAATATGACTGTACGGAATCCTGAACGCCCAAAACCAGACTGCCGGTCTGGCTGCGTTCCAGCTGTTTGGCGAAATGTTCATAATCGTCGTCGTTGACGTCAACCTGTTCGGCGTCCGCGTTTAACAGATTACGTGTCTTATCGCGCGGCTCGTCCGAGTCGTCGTCATAATATTTCCCCATGTCCTGCGGGAAATTATCCGACTCCAGGATTTCCAATCCCAAATCCTGCTGAAAGAAATCCAGGACTTCGTCCTGTTCTTCGGCCGGAATTTCGTCGGCCTCGGTTGCGGCGTCAAAGTCCATCTGGGACATATAGCCAACCTCGGCGGCGCTGGTCGCAAGTTTTTGTAAATTTTCCGGCAGAGACTCTATCAACAATCTTGTTGCGTCGTCCAGTTTTTTCGCCATGAACAAACCCCTGAATTTCTAAGGTTATAAAGAATTATTTTTTCGCCTTGGCCACAGCCTCGTGCAGGGCGGATTCGGACACCAGACCCAACACTATCGGGCTTTGAATCTGAATCAAAGAATAGGATTTGTGCGTCTTGTTCCGTACGGACGCAAC
The DNA here is from genome assembly GCA_947646585.1 of uncultured Alphaproteobacteria bacterium. Classification (GTDB taxonomy): domain Bacteria; phylum Pseudomonadota; class Alphaproteobacteria; order Rs-D84; family Rs-D84; genus Enterousia. Next base: position 228,506 of record CANSHD010000002.1, read on the forward strand.
CGTCGGATTCGTGCTGCGCATCAGGCGCGCAATCTGGCCGTCGGACAATTCCGGATAATTCTTTACAATCCACAAAATGCCGCCCAGACGGTTCTGGCGGTGCAGTTTCGGCGTATAACCGACGCCCTTTTTATTCTGGGCTTTTTGTGCAACCACGATTTCTTCACGCAGTGTTAAACGCGCATTCGGGTCCGCTTCGCACTTTTCAATGTCTTCACGTGTTACCTGGCCGTTCAAAATCGGATTCAGCCCCTGGACCTTGCATGTTTCGGCGTCGGCTATGTTCTTAACCTCCAATTCATGCATGCCGCAGAAATCTGCAATCTGTTCAAACGTCAGGGCTGTATTTTCAATCAACCAAAGTGCGGTGGATTTAGGCATATATGGATAATTCATGGATATTCCTCTTATTGCTGGGGGCAATATAGCGTAAAACAGCCCTGATTTCAAGAATAAATTATGCCTTTTTGATGATTTTTGCCCCGTCTTTGGTATCAACCACACTCCAACCGGCCGCATCTATCTGCGCACGCAGTTCGTCGGCGCGCGCCCAATCACGGGCGGCCTTGGCCGCGGCGCGGGCGTTTGCCAGTGCCAAAATGTCCGCCGGCACATCCGCGGCTTCAAGTTCCTTTAACTTTTGCGCGGCCGGAATTAAGCGCAGGCCCAACAGGCGGTCGATAAATTCAACCAAAGCGTATTTGGTATCCGCGTCAACAGACGGGCTTTTTAACAGTTCCTGAACGGCAACCAAGGCCTCGGCCGTTTTTAAATTATCCGACACCGCCCCCAATATTTTATCATGCCATTCGTCAAACACGGCGGAATCTATGGCATTGGATGCTTTTGTATCAATTATGTCCGCAACGCGACGGACCAGATTTTTATATCCGTTTGCGGCGGCGTCCAGCCCCTCCCACGAGAAGGCCAGCTGGGACTGGTAATGTCCCATCAGCAACATATAGCGATATGCCATCGGGTCGTATCCGCGATTTTTTAACACCGACAGGGTTAAAAACTCACCGCTGGATTTGGACATTTTTTCGCCGCTTTTATCCACCAAAAATTCAGAATGCACCCAGTATTTCACCCATGGCGCACCGGTAATCGGTTCGCTTTGCGCGATTTCATTTGCATGATGCACGCGCGACAGGTCAACGCCGCCGGTATGAATATCGAAATGCGCCCCCAGCAGCGCCATGGACATTGCGCTGCATTCTATGTGCCAGCCGGGGAATCCGACACCCCAGGGACTTGCCCATTCCATCTGGCGCTTTTTATCCGTGGGCGAAAATTTCCACAATGCAAAGTCTGTGGGATTGCGTTTGGCATCATTGAACTCCACACGGGCGCCCGCACGGTTTCCGCCCAACGCCCCGCCGGTCAGCGCGCCGTATGCCGCAAATTTGGACGTGTCGTAATAAATACCGTCGCCCGGAATTTCATATGTATACCCCAAATCGACAAGTTTCTGCACCAGGTCAATCTGCTGCTGTATGTATTCGGTTGCACGCGGGCGCGCAGACGGTTCCAACAAATTCAAATCGGCCGAATCCCGCAGAAATTCATCCGTATAAAATTTTGCAACATCCCAGACAGACTTGTTTTCGCGGGCGGCGCCCTTTTCCATTTTGTCTTCGCCGGAATCGTCGTCGTCACTGGTTAAATGACCGACGTCCGTTATGTTCATAACATTGAACACCTCGTATCCGTTTTCCAGAAACATGCGCTTTAACAAATCGGCCAAAACAAAACTGCGCAGGTTGCCGATATGCGTGTAATGATACACCGTCGGACCGCATGAATAAAAGCCCACATGCCCCGGTGTCAAGGGTTGAAAGTCTTCCATTTTTCGCGACATTGTATTGAAAAGTCTGATATTCATTATGCGTCCTTTTATGTATGTTCGGAGATATATTTGATACGAATTTTACAGCAAATCGGCCGGCCTGCACAAGCTTTTTAACAACAACAGAAAAAATCGGTATAAATTAAAGCCATACAAAAAGTATGGCTTATTTGGCGTAGCAAGTCAATCGTTATTCACTGCGCGGTCAGGCGTTCGTATACTTTTATTGTATCCGCCAGCATCCGGCGACGCGTATAGCGCATACGAAAACGCGCATATCCCGCAACCGCCATTTTGGCACGCAGTGACTTGTTTTCTATCAGGCGCATCATGGCCGCCGCGTATTCCGACGGGTTTATCGTATGCTCAGGCCCCATGTCCACAAACAGTGCCGCATCGCCAAACATTTCAACCATTGCGCTTTCGTTCGTGGATACCACGGGCAAATTGTACGCCATGGCCTCTATGCCGGCAAAAGAACACGCCTCTGTCCGCGATGCGAACAGTGCCGCGTCCGCGTGCTCATAACACTCGCGTATTTTCGCCGCATCTGTTACCAGCCCCAGACGCACAATCGGCAGGTCTTTCAATTCATCGAACAGCGCCTCGTCCTCGCGCGCATGGCCGCCCAGAACAACCACCTCTATCTTATGTTTTTTTGCCACCATGCGTATCGCTGGTATGATTTTCGTAAAGCCCTTATGCGGCGACCATCCGTTTGCAAAAATAAATCTGAACACGCCGTCTTTTGGTTTCTTTGATTTTATCTCCGGCTTTTCCACACCGTTATAAATAACGCTCCACGGACGGCGGCAACGCCAATAATCCATATATTTGCGCCCGTTGTCGCCGACCAGTATTATTTCATCCATGTTGAAATAAGGGTCGGCCGGAACAAAGCCCGGCGCGGTGTTCATCAAGGGCTGGCAATGCAGAACGCCGATTGTTTTACAGTAAATGCGGCTTTTTATCATGTACGCCAGGCCTTCGCACTGCAGACAGTCGCTTTTTACAATCAGGTTCGGCATCGCGCTTAAACGTGGCGCGACATACGTAAACACCGCCTCAAACAGTGCCGGGAATGGATATGCCATCGGGTGATGTATCTGAAGCTCGCCCTCTGTATCGACGATACGAATCTCCTTGTATTCCGGCGCGCGATAAAAGACAATGTTGTATGTCGATATGTTTGACGGCATGCCTGCACGCAAAACATTAAAGTATGTGGCGATACCGCTTTGATAGCGTGCGTCACGCGCGTCAATTTCAACAATGTTTATTTGTTTTTTCACGGCGCCCCCCATTTATGCCTTATAAGGACAGCCGCCCGTTATGCTGTATGTGCCGACCCCGTCGTTATATTCTGTTCTGGGTGGAAATGCGATGCAGCTGGTTATACCGTATCCGGTGGGCGAATACCAAGAGTAACCGCCGCTGGAATTTGTCGGCAAATTATGCGTGTATGTGGTCGCGGTCGCCGTGCCGGAATTAAAATCTTTCATGCCGGGGCATGCCGCGCAGCACGAGGTTAACTGGCCGGTCGACGATACGTTGCTGGTTCCATTGCATACCGCGGTATTCGCCGTTAAGTACCATCCGGAAACACAGCCGGCCGCCTTGTATGATTGAGATGTATACGCCCCATCCCATGTTCCCGTTGATGCCGTCAGGCCGTATTTTGCAAATACGCCGGTGGATTCGCAGAACATACCCGTTTCGTTGCACGTGCCGGCGCCGTTACAGCCGGGCACGGCGTTGGCACCGTTGTCAAACATGCACTTGTACCATGTGCAATACAGCGTATCCAGGCCACTTATCACGCTTTCAGACGGACCGGAACCTGTTCCCGTGCCGGTGCCGCCGCCAACGGACGTTCTGTCATAACATTCGGTCGGGTCAAAAACACAGCCTGTAATCCCCGTATCTGTTCTGACACAGCCCGGAAGCGATAAGTTTGCCCACAAATTTCTGTTTTCAAATCCTGTGTATCGCGGGTATGTGACGGTGCCTGTATAATTTGTATATCCCGCTTTCCCGCTTACTGAACCTGTTATTATTTGCTTTGCCGCCATTGCATGTTGGGCAAAGCAGGCCACCCCGGCAATCCCGACCCCGCAAGCCCTGATTAACGCTCTTTTCATGATTTCCCCCGTATCCGAACAAAACCACCGTTTGAATTAGGCATAAAACGAGAATAAAAAGTCTTAAGTTTTAGGGCTTTTTGAAAATAAAAAATACCGTCAGGAAAACGGTCCTTTTTATTAGGCATAAAAACACAGACATTTACACCCGGAAAAGATGTAAATTCTGGCGGAGCGTATAGGACTCGAACCTATGGACCGCTAATGTCACGGTCACGGATTAGCAATCCGCTGCATTACCACTCTGCCAACGCTCCGCTGCGGAGGTCATTATACAGAATACAAAGAATAAAAGCAAGCGGGAAAATAAAAAATCCCCCGTAGGGGGGATTTTATTCGGTCACACTTTCAATGTCGCGCGTCATTTTCAAGAATTTATCAGCGCGCGCCTTTGGCAGTTTTTCCGGCTTTTGCTGTTGCAGCTCTTTTATCTGCGCCGCAACCGCAGACGACAGGTATTCCATCGTTGTCTGCCAATCGGTGTGCGCACCGCCCGCCGGTTCCGGGATGATTTGGTCGATTACCTTCATATCGGCCATGTCACGCGCCGTTAATTTCATCGCCTGGGCGGCGTCGGCCTTGAACTTGTTATCCTTCCACAAAATGCTGGCACAGGATTCCGGTGCGATAACGGAATAAATCGCGTTTTCCATCATCAGCACACGATCGCCCGTTCCGATTGCAATCGCCCCGCCGGAGCCGCCCTGGCCCACGTTGACCGCGACATATGGCGTTTTCACAGACAGACCCGTCGCAATCGACGACGCAACCGCCTGGGACTGGCCGCGCTCTTCCCCTTCGCGGCCGGCAAAGGCGCCCGCCGTGTCAAACAGCGATATTATCGGCAGATTAAACTTCTCGGCCAGACGCATCATACGCTGAGCCTTGCGATAACCGTCGGGATTCGCCATACCAAAGCGATGCTTTTGACGTGTTTCAATGTCACGGCCCTGTTCCTGGCCGATGATTACGGCCGGGATGCCGTGCCAGAAACCGATACCGCTGCCCATGGCCGCGTCTTCGGCGAACGAGCGGTCACCCGCCAAATATGTCCAATCTTCGACAATTCCGTTTATATAGTCCAGGAAATGCGGACGGTTTTCATTACGCGCCAGCAGCACCTTGTCATATGCCGCGGTTTCGCCCATACCACGCGCGGGCTTGTTCGCCGCCGCGGGTGTCGCGACATTTATTTCCTTTGGCGTGCGCGACTGCTGGGTTAAAACCGCCAAAATCTTGGCTATCTTATCATGCAGCTCCGCACGTGGCACAACCATATCGACCATGCCGTGTTCATACAGATAATCCGCCGTTTGAAAATTTGACGGCAGCTTTTCCCGTATGTTTTGTTCTATAACGCGACGTCCCGCAAATCCTATGCGCGCGCCCTGCTCTGCGATATGAATATCGCCCAGCATGGCGAACGACGCCGTCACGCCGCCATATGTCGGATCGGTCAACAGCACGATATAAGGAATGCTGTTTTCATGCAGACGGTTAACCGCAACGGTTGTGCGCGCCATCTGCATTAAGGACAAAATGTTTTCCTGCATGCGGGCGCCGCCACTGCACGCAACCATTATAAACGGGCGACGCTGTTCGATTGCATGATCTATGCTGGCGATAATGCCGTCGCCGGCCGCACGCCCCATGGACCCCATCATAAAGTCGCCGTTTAACACGCACACCGTTGACGGAATGCCGCCGATTGTGCCGTCGGCGGTTGTTATCGCATCGTTGCATCCCGTATCCTTGCGCGCTTTGACCAAGCGTTCCGCATAAGGCATGCGGTCCGTAAAGTGCAGCGGGTCGTCGGTGACCGTCGGCAGTGCGATTTTTTCCCACGTCATGTCGTCGAACAGCAAATCAAAACGCTGTTTCGGCGTCATGATAAACGCACGGCCGCACATCGGGCAGATATAATGGTTATCCTTGTAATCTTTGTAATAAACCAGTTTCCCGCAGGATTCGCATTTAATCCACATCAGGCGGCGAACGCGGTCATAGCGCTCGCGGTTTCTGTTTTTTATACCGGATTTCTTGCCAAACAACATTGTTTATCCATTCATTTTTTTAGTCAATTCACGACTGGGCTTGAAAAGTATTGTTGTGCCCGCGTCAAGATGCATCGGCTGGCCGGTGCAGGGATTATACCCTATTTTAGTCGCACGGGCGCGCGGCTGAAAAGTACCGAATCCGCGAACCTCTATGCGGTCGCCGGCGGCGACAACCTCTATCATATGATTGGCAACCGCGTCCAATATTGCGGCCGCATCCGCCATGCGCATATGCTTAAACTGAACCTGTATCGAGCGAACAATGTCAGAACGTTTCATCTTTTTCCCCTAAATTGATTGCCTCATATTATTTATATCTTAGCATATTTTATCAAGAGTAAAGTTTTTTCTTGCGCGGATAAGGTTCCTGCGGCCCGGCGGCGGCACGAGTGATAGTCTGAACACATGCATAAACTAAAAAAAGGAGGACAAAATGCATGACTTGTTCGAAGTGTGTCCATGCGAAGAGTGCAATCAGGGCGATACGCCGACAATGCCGCTGATTGGCGACCGGGCCCCGGAATTTACCGCGCATACGACAAACGGCGTTGTGAACTTTCCCGGCGATTATGCGGGACAATGGGTGGTGCTGTTTTCACACCCGGCCGATTTTACACCTGTATGCACGTCCGAATTCATGGCGTTTCAGGCGCTGCAGGAAGAGCTGGCGGAAATAAACACGGCCTTAATCGGCCTGTCCGTCGGCAGCATATCGTCGCATCTGGCGTGGATAGACGCAATACGCCATATAAAGTGGCGCGATTGGGAAAATCTGGAGATTACATTTCCGGTAATTGACGATTCAAATATGAAAATCGCAAAAATGTACGGCATGATTCATCCCAACGCGTCCGACACACACGCCGTGCGCGCGGTGTTTATAATAGACCCCGCGGGAATTATCCGTGCCATACTGTATTATCCAGCGTCAACCGGACGCAATTTCGATGAAATAAAGCGGATGGTTATCGCCCTGCAAACCACGGATGCGTTCAAGGTATCGACGCCGGCGGACTGGGTTCCGGGCGAAGAGATTTTGGTCGGCGCGCCGTCAACAGCCGCAGATATGCGCCGCACGATGCAGTCCATGGGCAACCCCGACCGAAAAAGAGATGTTCAGGCATGGTTTTTAACGTTCAAGCCGCTGGCGGCGGACGAAATAGAATCACGCCTGCGCAAGCGCTCGGCACCGAAAAAGAAACCCAAAAGCATCGCATAAAACAACGGGGCCGCGGCCCCGTTTTCATGTTTAAAACACCAATGGCAAATCCCGAATATCCATCGGCATGCCGTCGCGGTCCGGGTCCCACTGATATTCCTCCATCACGACCTTTTTTTCTTTTGTGAATTTTACGCCTTCGGCCCGCAGGGCCTTGTACTGTTGCTCGAAAAATCCGGCGCCGCACAGACTGCCGTCCTTGAACACGACGCGGTGCCACGGCAGATGCCACGACGCCTTGTTGTTGGACGCATATCCGACAAAGCGCGCCATGCGCGGACGACCAATCATACGCGCAATCTGGCCGAATGTGGCGACGCGGCCCGCAGGTATTTTCGCAACAATATCATAAACCTGTTCGTTAAATGTTTTCATTTTGTGTCTTTTCCGTCAAAGTAAATTCCGTGTTCCCTGTTATCGGTGCCAGCGGGAATATCCGGGCGGCCGGCGATTCCGGCGACAGGGAATATATTTTCACATTAAACTTATCCATGTATTGTTTTATTATATCCCATTGAAAGTCGGTCGGATGATAAGATTTTATCCACTGCAAGTCCGCATCCGACGTCTTGGCCGCAGAGTACGCATACCGCGGACCGCTTTCATAATCACAGTCGATTCCGGCGATATATATTTCCCGGAACCCCTCCAGTATCGCCCGCACAATCGCGGCAACACCGCTGAACAAATGCCGGTCATGGGTGTCGCGGGCATGTGCAATCACGGGCCATATGCCGACGTGAAGCGCGGAATCCAAAAGTTCTATCTCTGCAAAATGATTTTTTGCGTTTGGCATCGGCATTGCTGTGAAAAAATTATCAAAGTTAATATCATATATGCCCGCGTCCGCCAATTTTTGCATAACATCCCGCCGCGCCGATATTTCATCGCGATTACCACCGTTGAACACAGCGTCAACGTGACGCCCCAGATAGTATTTCTGTTCTTTAAAAAAGTTATTTATACGCCATACGGCAATGTTGCCCACGGGATAGCGACGATAGTCTATCCGCGACAAGCTGGGGCCGGAACCGCCAATAATGACACGCTCCACTTTCGGGACATTACAAAAATGTTTTGATACAGGGGACATGGCGCTTTAAATTCTGGCGGAGAAGAAGGGATTCGCTTGGCTGCGCCTGCGCGGCACTCGTTTCCGCTCGCCTGATGGCTTGCGGACTCGTAGTCGAACCCTGGGTTCTCTTACCTTATTTTGCCGCAAAAATAAAAAACACCCTTCGGGTAATTTTTATTTTTGGCGGAGAAGAAGGGATTCGAACCCTTGATACGGTTGCCCGTATACACGATTTCGAGTCGCGCGCATTCGACCACTCTGCCACTTCTCCGCGAGGGGTATTATACAGACTTTGTTTTCTTTTGCAAGGTTTAAAATCGGACCGTTTGTTATACGTCGAAATTATATTTCTTTATCGACTTTAAAATCGCGTTCGCCAGCTTGTTCTGGTGCGAATCCGATTTCAATAATTTTTCTTCGGCCGCGTTTGACAGATGCCCCAATTCAACCAAAGCCCCCGGCACGGTCGAACGCAACACCGCAAACGGCGCATGACGCACGTTTGCACCGGGCTGCTGCTCTATGCCGCTGCCACGGAATGTTTTGGCGCAACCCATGGCGTATTCCTCGCTAAGCTCGGCCACGGCATGCTGCTGCAGTGCGGACAATGCAATACGTATATCCTTGGAAAATTCGGAAAATCCGCTGACGTCGATTTTGTCCGCCGCGTTTTCCGCATCGGCAAGCTTTTGCGCTTCTTCGTCGGACGCTTTTTCAGACAGCGTGTAAACGGAGAAACCTTTCATTGCGCGGCTGGGGTTTGCGTTTGCATGCAGCGATATGAACAGGTCGCCTTTGCGCTTTTCGGCGATGGCCGCGCGCTCCGCCAATTTTAAATATGTATCGTCGCTGCGCGTCAAATATGTTTTGAAACCGGCCGCATCCAGCTTTGCCTTCAGCTTTTTGGCAACAGACAAAACGACGACTTTTTCTTTTGTGCCGCCCTTACCTATACAGCCCGGGTCCTTGCCGCCATGGCCGGCATCAATAACAATCGTATATTTTTTTGCGGGGGTGGCCGCCGCAATCTGTTGCGCCGCCGCCTGATTTGATTGCGAGGCCGCGGTTCCGGCGGCAAAATCCAGAACCAGACGATAATCCGTATCGCCGTTCGGCGACAAAATCATTATCTGATTTTTCGGAATTTCAGAAACCGGTTTGCGCAACGCCGCACGAATTTCCAGCGTGTCGCCACTTTGCACCTGGGTAATCCCGGATATCAATGTTCCAGATGCCATGGTCGGCGCCATCGACGCATTTGCCGCGGTGTTCGCCAGGCGGACAATCAGCTGATTTTCGCCATAAGCCAAAGTATAGGACGGCCGCGACGCGGTTTCGATTACCAGTCGGGTTTTATTGCCGGGCTGTACCCCCGTCCGCAACGAGCGTAAAGAATTGCGCGCCGCAAAAGCCACCCGTGGCGCCATCGCAACCGCCAAAGTGCCGATTCCCGTTATTTTTAAAAGACTTCTTCTGGATATTTTCATGTCAAAAATTATATCAAAAAATGCCGATACTGGCAAGTGATAATAAAAAAACAGCCGCCATTTGGCGGCCTGTTTTTACTGATTTCGACAGCTGGCGAATGTCTGGGCCATCAATGACGACTCTTGTGTCGTCAGCGGCTGTACCGGAATCGTATAGCAGCGCGCGCCGTCCTCGATAACGAATACTTTTGTCCCCAGTTTATACGCGTTTTGCATACTGTCCATCTGGGCGGATGTTAAAAACGCATTCTGGGTCATTGCGGAATTTGTCAGCGCCGCATTCACAACTTGTTTTGCGGTGTTGTAATCGTCCAGACGCGACAAAGACTGAACCTGCATGTACAAGCTTTGGTTCTGATACGGGTTGTCCACTTTCGCGCCGCCCGCGTTCGGGAATGCGACACCGCTTATCAGTGCGGCGGCGGTTTGCAGTGTCGTCGGCTGTGACGATGAGCCGGCCGAATAATCCGCCGTGTTTATCTGCAGATTTTCCCCGCACGCCAGATTCATGCGATTTGTATATCCGGCCAGAACGGAATCAACCGCCGCCTGCCAGTCGGCACCCTTGTTGTTCATGTCCAGGCTGACAATTTTTTCAGCCCAGCCCCAAATATTCGCACCGACATTGCCGGCATTGGCAAAGCGTGTAACCATTTCCGTACTGCCCCCCGGGACGCCGGCGCCGCAGTAATCCGTCAACTGTGCGTTCAGCTTGCTGGCGGTTTCGTTGCCGTACGCCATCGCAATGGAATGACAGGCCATTGCCGCCTCCAGCTCCTGGCGGCGCTGAAGACACAAATCGGAATGGGATTTCGACAGCTGGTCGGACATGCTGGCCATGGCCAGATATGACATAACCTCCTGCTGGACATAGGACGGGCACAGTCGGGCCGCCGTGTTCATGCCGGCGTTCATTGTTCCGGTTGCATACTGCGGCAACAATACCGACGTATCCTTTTGCAGGCACAGCATGGCGTAATTATACAATTCGCTTTCCGATGAATACTGGCAACGACCGGACCGCTGGCCCGGGACGGCGGTAACATCGCCGCAATAATCCGACAGGCACTTATATATACGCTCGCGGCATGCCGTATCGACGTCGGGCTGGGTCACCATATAGTATGTGTTGCGCTGATTTGCCTTGTACGCATTGGCCAACTGTTGCTTGCCACGAAAGCCACCGCTTGTCTGGGTGTAGTTTCCGGCCACGCCACTGCGCGCGGCGGCGGCACCAACAGTCCCGGCAGATGCGCCATACGACGCGCCGCCCCAGCAGACAAAGGCGCCCAAACAGAATATCAGCGTAAAATTCTTCATAGAAATCCCTCTCGTTAATGGAAATTTTAACATATCGGTCTTTAAAAGGCAAACATTCATTTTAGGTTGATTTGCATTTTATAACTGTTAATATCTCCAGCATGATTATGCCCAACGAAGTTTTATCACAAATTCACGACGACATTACCGCCGTAAGGGGGTTTCTTTGACCCCGAAAAACTGCAATCTGATATAAATGAGCTGAACAAGTCGGCTGAAAACCCGGAATTATGGTCTAATCCGGACGCGGCGCGCGCCATTTTGCAAAAAAAATCGGCATTGGAAAAATCATTGGCCGAGTTAAACAGCCTGGAAACCGAGTACCATACATTGGCCGAACTGTACCAGATTGCGCCGGACGACGCGGACGTAATCGCGGGCATAGAAAAATTAAGCGACGACGCCCATCGGGCAAAGTTTATCACCCTGTTCCGCGACCCGGCCGACAACAACGGCGCATTTCTGTTCATTCAGGCCGGCGCCGGCGGGACCGAGGCTCAGGACTGGGCCCAGATGCTTAGCCGAATGTACGCCCGGTGGGCCGAGCGGCACGGATTTTCCATCGATATCATAGAAGAGCACGAAGGCGACACGGCCGGCATAAAAAACATTACATACAGAATAAACGGCACGCGCGCATACGGGTGGCTGAAAAACGAAATCGGCGTTCATCGCCTGGTTCGCATTTCGCCGTTCAACGCCAACGGCAAGCGCCAGACCAGCTTTGCCTCGGTTGACGTATGGCCCGACGTTGATGACACAATTGAAATCGAAATAAACGACAAAGACCTGCGCATCGACACATATCGCGCATCGGGTGCCGGCGGCCAGCATGTTAACAAAACCGACAGCGCGGTGCGTATAACCCACATTCCGACAAACACAGTCGTCACATGCCAGAACGAGCGCAGCCAGATTCAAAACAAAGAAATGGCGATGAAAATGCTGCGTTCGCGCCTGTACGAGCTGGAAATGCAAAAACGCGCCGCGGAACAGGACGCCGCAAAAGCAGCCCAAAAGAAAATCGAATGGGGCAGCCAGATACGAAACTATGTCCTGTATCCGTACCAGCTGGTAAAAGACGTGCGCACGGGCGTTGAAAAAACGGATTCCGACGCGGTTCTGGACGGCGATTTGGACGATTTTATGCTGGCGCTGTTGCAACGCGGATAAAAAAGAAATTTAGCCGCTTGACTTTCATAATATTGACTATAAAATAATTTCGACAACTTGAATTTCGAGGTTAAACTGATGACGGACAAAATCCCAGATTTTTATAAACAGGCTGTCTACCACGCATTCCACGGGGTCATCGACATTCGCTATCCCAATATGCGCGGTGCGCACAATAATGTGCTTTTTGTGAAAACAAACGAAGGCGATTATACAACAAAGTTTATAAGCCACGACATGGCGCTTAAAAACAGTGCGGCGGCCCGACTGATGTCCGCACACGGAATTCCGGTGCCGGAAACCCGTATTTTCAACTGTAACGGCACATGGATTGAGCGCTATCCGTTGATTCCCGGAAAAACATTGCATGAACAGATACGCATCGGCATGCCAGAGGAGCAAATACGTCGTGCATACGAAGATATACTAACCCACTTTGTCGCCATGGAAAACATTCCGATAAGCCGGTTTGTTGTCGCCGCCAAAACCCGCGAAGTTCACAACATGGCATATGAAAACGTCAAAGCGACAAACGGCACGGTTATGGCAACCGTTATGCGACCGCTGGCATATTTGGCAAATTGCGGACGCAGCCGCAACACGGCCCTGTTGCACAGCGACATAACCCCCAAAAATGTTATCGTTGATGAAAACGGGCGCCTGGTATCGTTTTTGGATTTGGACGGCGTCACTCTGTGCAACCGCAGCTATGCGTTTGCGGTTATGGCCGACAAATGGCGCGAACTGGGCTTTAACCCGACAGAGCTGTATGACAAATATGAAATAATGGCGGGCAAGCCGTTAAACCGCGGCCGTATAAACGCAATGCTGAACGCGGTACACTTCATGAAAACCATGATGTACCACACCAGCAAGCTGCGCGGGAAATAAGCGAATAATCATAAGTTGATTTTATTAAAAAAAGCGATATAATCACTGGCGTCAAAAAAGCACCCATAGCACAACTGGATAATGCGCCGCCCTCCGAATTTCGTAAGTCATTGTTTCCACTTGTTTCTTTTTGTTTGATTTTGCTGTATTTTTTCAGTTGCGTTCTATTCTGCACCGAGGTATAACGCTGTACGTAGTAGGCGGGAATTGTATAACGCAGGTTAGCCATAGGTTGGCCACCCCAAATGCGGGTTAGCCAGGCGTGGCAGACCACGGAAGCAAAGGAAAACAAGCATGCCCGCACAATTAAACGAGCGAAAATTCAATTTCACAGAAGCCAGTGTCGCCGCACTGCCGTTTGCCCCAAATGGCAAGCGTATCGTGTACTATGATAGCTATGTTCAAAATTTGGCGCTGCGCGTCAGTTCGGCGAACAAAATATATTATCTAGTCAAAAAAATAGCTGGACAAACTGTGTTCTCTAAAATCGGTGACAGCCGGAATACTGCGCTGAAAGACGCCCGAAAACAAGTGTATGAGCTTATGAATCATGCAAATCGTGGTGAAAATCCCAACGACGACAAACGCAGAATCCGGGAATCTATCACAGTTCAGGAATTTTTTGACGAGTACTATTTTCCAGACCACAGCCTTTTGCGCAAACAGGTGGCATCATGCAAAATGGATAATGTGAGTATGCGGCTGTATATCCCGGCTGATATAAAACACCGTAAATTACTCAGCCTTTCCCGAGCCGATATGGAACGCATGCACAACAGCATTTGGAAACGCACCAACAGTGTCTATTCTGCAAATCGCGGTTTGAAGCTGATGCGCCAAATGTTCAACAAAGCCATTGACTGGGGTATGCAATGTCATAATCCGGCGGCCAGAATCAAACTATTCCCAGAAGCAAAACGCGACCGCTTTTTACAGCCTGACGAACTGCCACGGTTATTTGCGGCACTGGCGCAAGACCCAGACATGCACTTTCGTGCATTCATTTTATTGTGTATTCTGGTCGGCCAACGCCGACGCAACATGCAGTCTTTACGCTGGTCGGATATAAGTTTTGAACGCCGCGCTTTATATATAAAGAAAACCAAAAACGGCGACCCGCAAGCGGTGCCGTTGCCCGAACAGGCGCTTGTTATACTGCGCGAACTGGAAACATTTAAGACCAGTGAATGGGTATTCCCAAGCAAGCAATCTCGCAGTGGCCATCTTGAAAATCCACAAGTCCGCTGGCGCTCCTTGCTGAAACGTGCGGGTATTGAAAACATGCGCCTGCATGACCTGCGTCGGACGTTTGCCAGCTATCAGGCAATCAATGGCGCATCAAATGAAATTATCGGCAAGGCTCTGGGCGACAAATCACCTGCCGTGATACCGATTTATGCGCGCCTGACCGAGGCGCCTGTACGCCAAAGTATTCAAAACGCTGCCAACAGTATTTTACCAATGGCGAACCTGTTGCCTGCCGACCCCCGAAAAAACCGAACAAGACCCAAAGGAAGGAACAAATGACCTGTACTCTATATGAAGCACTGACATGGGTGGCATTTGGCGCGTTTGACGTGCCATTTGCCGAACGAAATAAAAATCAGGAAACACTGGACAAAGCGAAACAACTTTTGCGCCGTGCATTTATCGCTGGGCACGTACATATAGGGTCCGGCAAAGAGGTGTTGCATATGACGGAAAATATTGCGCTTGACTGGGATACAAACAGCATTGTGTTATGCACATATCCCGGGCAATATATATCTGAACAAATGCTGATAAAGAATATTCAGGTTATTACCGAAGATTTGAAACGTGAATTTCCAAAGCCTGTGCATGAACACCAACCGCTTATTGAAAAAGAAAGTTCAAAACGACCGGGTGCAAGCATCCTGCATGACATCGCATATTATCTGTGGGAAAAAGAACAAAATCTTTCCGCCAAAGAGATATACCATATCGTCAATGCCGTCATGGGCACTTATCCAAGGTATAAAGACCGCACGGTGGTCCAACTGAGCAGTGTTGAAAAATGGCTGACGGGGTTCCGCAATGGCACATATAAGCCAGCGAACGAAAAACACATATTGATAAAACAATTCCCTGGTCTGTTTGATAAAATGCGCAAAGCGCACAGATGACGATTCGTGAATTGGAATCTGACACGAATCCAACTGGAATCCAACACGAATTTAAGACATTTTATTTTGCTCTGACACGCCCGTAAATCGGGCGATTTTTTTATTCTCACTCTTATATTCATTTTTTAGTGGTCTGATTATTTTTTCGCCATTGCTAGTTTCCCAGTGTCGCGCTGGCAATGGTGCCGGGCGTCCAAAATCAAGGGAGTTAAAAATGATTTTGAAACAACAATATTTCAGTACTGACGAACTCGCCGAGTTATTGCGGGTGCGTAAAAATACAGTGGAAAAGTGGCGCAACAGCCGTTCGTGTCCTTTCAGCTGGACAAAGGTCTGTGGCCGGATTTTATTTGACCGCGACGAAGTACTGAAATATCTAGAATCCAACAAACGTCAATCAATACATACAACCACAGGAATATAAAATGAAAAATTTTTTAATTGAAAAACTACAAACTGCGGGCATTGAATTGCCGCGTGATATAAAGGCTGACGGCTTCACACGCTGGGGGCATAACAACAAGTACTGGTTGACACCGGTCGCGGACGGCTACGCGTTCGGCGATTGGTCAAGTGGTGAAAAGCATTTCGCTTTTCCGAACGACGTCAATCTGTTGTCGCCAGCCGAACAAGCGGAAATAAACCGCAAAATTGCTGCTGAACGCGCAAAATACCATGCCGAGCAACAGGAACAACAAAATAAGGTTGCGGAAACAGCCGCGGCACAGTTTGCAAAAATGGACGACGCACCGGCGGAACATCCGTATTTGGCGCGCAAGCAAATCACGGCCAACGCCGCAAAGTACAACCCGGGCACACAATCATTGGTGGTGCCCTTGTATGATACCAACGGCAAACTGTGGTCGTTGCAATATATCGGTCCAAACGGCGAAAAGCGCTTCATACCAGGCGGTCGTAAAAAGGGTTGTTTCTGCCCATTCGGCGACGAAACAGATACAATTATTATCTGTGAAGGATTCGCCACTGCGGCGACCATTCATGCCGCCACTGGTCTGCACACTATTGCCGCAATGGACGCTGGTAATCTGTCGCCTGTGGCGCAGTCAATCCGCTCAAAATATCCAACCGCAAAAATGATTATTGCGGCGGATAATGACTGGGAATCTGAAATCAATACCGGTGTAAATGCTGCTGCCGTGGCTGCGGACACAGTCTGTGCCACCCTGTGCGTGCCGACAATAGATACACACGGCATGTCGGATTTTAACGACATAGCGGTCAGCCAAGGTTTAGCACAGGTAAAACAACAACTGAACGCGGCCATTGCGGTTGCAATGCGTCCATTAAACGGGGGATTCCGTGTTATAAGCGCGGCGGAATTTCTGGGACAAGAACTGCCACCGATTGAGTTCCTGTTGTATCCGCTGATACCACAAAACGGATTATCGTTGTTGTATTCTGAAAGAGGCGCAGGCAAAACATTCATGGCCATGGCTATTGCAATCGCGGCCGCCAGCGGCTTTGATTTCTTGAATTTCAAGGCGGAAAAACCGCGCCGTGTTCTTTACATTGATGGTGAAATGGACGCACGTGAAATGCAGGACAGATTTAACCTGCTTATTGCCGGGTTTGAGTCAGAAGGCAAAGAGGTAATCCGTGACAATATAACCTTGTTCTTGTCGGGTTTGCAAGACAATGCAACCATGCCAGACCTTGCGACACCAATCGGCCAGCGTCAGGTGGAACTGTACGCCAAAAATGCTGACCTGATTATAGTGGACAATATCTTTTCACTATACACCGCAGGACGTGAAAATGACGCGGACAGTTGGGTAAAATACAACGAATGGTCGCGTAAAATGCGCGCAATGGGGAAGTCCATATTGTGGCTGCACCACACCGGCAAAGATAAGACCCGGGGACCGCGTGGCTCGTCCGCGATAGAAGCGATATTGAACACGTCTATTGCGTTGGAGGTGTCAAGCAACCACAAAGCCAACGACGGCGCCGAAGTTCTGGCGGAGTATCACAAATCCCGCGGGGTCAGTGGCGACGATGTCCGTCCGTTTGCGGCTAAACTGGTATCCATTCGTGACAACGACGGCAAGATAATCGCCCTTAAATGGGCAATAATGGATACGCCACAAGACGCGCAGCGCAACGAAATTACCGAATTGCATGCAGCCGGTAAAACCATAGCGGAAATATCCGAAGAAACCGGCATTAAAAAATCAACGGTTCACCGCCGCCTGAAAGCCTGGGGCCTGACCGGCAGGACAACCGCCCCGGCAAATCAGCCGTAATGCGCCCATAAATCCCATTTTCCCACACACTATATAGACGGAAAATGGGATTTTTTATTGTTCCGAATACTAAAACCGCCGCATGATTTCAATTTCCACGCGGTGTTTATCAAATTCGCTTGTTGGAACATTGGAATCTCGCCGGGTGTATGTATATGACACCGCTGGAATCAGATTGCACCAGTTTAATTTATTGTTTGACACGCGAACATATGCCGACCATACCGTGTCATGACGTGTTTTCTGTTCAAAGGCATTGTCTATAACAAAATACCGCGACGCGTGATATTTTGTGCTTGTTAAATCCAACCGCGCCAGCACCGCGAACCCATAACGAAATTCCCCGAAATACCCGACTGAATATGTCATGCTGTCGTTCCCGTATGCCCGAACGTGCGTATTTTCCTGACCGAACCGCAGACCGGCTAAAACAAAACTCTTGTTGTTCAAATAATACCGGGGTTGCAGTGACACACTCCAATCATACCCACGCAAGGCATCGTTTATATAATCCGTATGATACTGGTTGCGGTACAGACTTGCACCACCACCCAGCAACCAACGCCGCCCAAGCTGCCAGTTTGTATCCAAACGCAACCCGTATGAATAGTTGTAAAAATCCCCCGCATACCACCGCGCAACCGTTACGGGTTGCAGGCTTATCTCGCCACTGTCAAACACGTATCGCGGCCCGGTTGCAAGATACAGCGAATAATCGTCAAAATCACCGCCCGGAAAATCCAACACATTCACGCCGGCTGTTGTACGAATCCCCAGTCGTCGGCTTAGCCGTAAATAATAATCTCCGTCGGCGTTCAAACGAACCCCAACACCGTGTTTGCGCGTTTCCAGTGGCCGGCACAGCGGGCCGAATATTGTATTTATACATTCTTCATTTTCCGTGCCTGCATTGTTGATATTTGAATCCGGCACAATGCCAAAACCGAAATCCAAAGACCAATTTTTGCGCATGCGTATCAGGGTCAAATATCTGTCTATATTCTCGCGCACTGCGGCGGGCAAACCCGACGTTGCACGCACAAATTCAAAATGGAACTGCGCCGCTTGAAAATCGCCGTTCATAAAATAAGCACGCGCCAGTTCTAGGCGCACCCGTGACAGGTTCGGATTTGCGTCCACAATCGCACGATATGCGCCAATCGCAGCACTGTAATCCCCACGCGCCATTGCGATATTGCCCAGTTGGAATTGTGATTCTGTGCGCATATCTGCGCTTGCACTATGCGATATGGCAGAATATATCGGTTGCGCAGCGTCTAAATCACCATGCGCCGCCATATTATCGGCCACAGCCAACAGTTCTGATTCCGTCAGGTGTTGTTCAGCCCCTGCTGAGGTGGCGGCCAATAATACCGCAACCCCAGCATACAATACCACGCGCATTTATCAGTCCTTTACCGCCCCAAAGGAGAAATTTATATCACGATAATAACCGTCCTGCATTTGCACATTACTTGTTCCAACTGTGCCAACTGTTTCTGTGGCTGGCAGAAAAGCATCGGGGCCATAATATTGTATATCTTTGGTGTAGATACTTTTGGGATTCTCAACTTTGAATTTTGGGTCTGTTGTGGGGTTGCCGACATATACCAATTCATTGTCTTTTGTATACACCTTGTACCACCCAGCATCTGTAAAATCCATGACCAAGTTCTCTGTACCGTTATCAGCATTAAAAGATAACTTGACCGTGCCGTCTGCTGTGAATCCTGGCATGTCGTCAATTTCTATAAACTCATAACCTGAACTTGAGCCGACTTTATTTGTTTTCCCTGTTGATATTCCAACAAATGCCTTGCCAGAATAAGTGTGATTCCCCGTAATTACTCCAATGTCCGCCAATGTGTGCATATCAACCGCACGCGCCGGGTCGCCAGATTTCCAGCCCGCAAAGGTATAAACAGAATAAGGGTGTCCATAGGCTGTTTTGGGGATAATACGCTCCCAGTACCCAAAATCTGAAAATCGTAGCGGAACATTTGAATTCTTACTCCCTACTGTGAACTCTGCTCGCCCGGCATTGCCGTTATAGGAAAATTCTTTTACAAACTTGCCGTCCGTAGAGTTTTTTAGGTCAAAAATTATTTCTGGCTCTGAATCATTTTCCAACAAACAACCGTTTATATCCCTACATATAACAGTTATTTCTTTACCTTGGTCTGCATGCGATGCACAGCCACCAGGCAAATCACATTGAGACCTATACCATTCTTGTTTCCCTGATGCGTAATTAGTAAATTTATAATAATATTCCCCATAATTATATGACAAATCACAACCGGATTCTTCTTGACATGTACTGGTATATGTATATTGGTATGGTCGCAATCGTTGGATTCGTAGTTCCTCATTTTCTTTATCAAAAACACCGGCAATACGATATGGCTCATTTGTACTCGTAGAAAAAGTCCCCATTGATACAGTTAGTTTTTTACTGTCCGGAACATTCGGGTATTTTATATTATCACTTGGCTGTTGAGTGTTATCGCCGGGCTTTTCTGTGGTATTATCGCCACCGGGCTGTTCTCCAGGTTTTGTTGTGGTGCCGCCACTGATTCCGGCACTGCTTCCTATATTATATTTTGCACCACCGCCCCCATGGCCGCCGCCATTGTTGCATGCGCACAACGATACCAACATCGCCATAAAAACATATTTACGCATCTCTCTCCCCCTTTTTGTTGTTTTGTTTACTATTTATGCTTTGAAAAACTAGCCAGCCAAACACAATGCCACCAAACAACAATATGATTTGGAAACATTCCTGTGCGTCACTCCATTGACTGATTGAAAAACACAACGCCGCAAGGGTAATCATGTACGCCATGTTTTCTTTACTTATTTTGGGCGCCACTGTACTTCTGGGTGACTGATTATCTGACATTTGTATCTCCTTATTGCAAAACAAAAACCGCCAAAGGAATGGCGGTCGGGCGTTTTCAAAATCATACGATAAATGACCCTGTTGCTTTCGGTCAGGCCTATTATATAACAACAGACACCCGACCTTGCGGCCAGGCATAATCGGATTACGACGCAACACACGCCGTATCGTATGGGTTTTGAAAGACCCCGAACCCAATTCCCATTGGATTCATTTGCATTATATCAGGAATTTTGCCCGTTGTAAATACCGACGGACCAAACAAAAGGTACTCATACGGATTTTGTGGGGGGATACGGTGTACGTTGTGTATATTTTATGATTTTTTTAGTAATTCATGTTTGATTTTACCGGAAATCACTGTATAATTACATGCAAATCAGATTGCACCCGTGGCCTAACTGGATATGGCACGTCCCTCCGAAGGACGGGGTTGCAGGTTCGAATCCTGCCGGGTGCGCCAAGTTTTGTTGCGTCGGAATGCGCTGCATAAAAAGGTTAGCCATAGGTTGGCCACCCCGACAGCGGCAAAAATAAGCGCCCGCTGAAGCGTGCAGAAAACAAGGAAAAATTAGCGACTCAAACCCGGCAAGTCCTGAAACTCCGAAGGCGGAGATTACAGGTTCGAGTCCTGTTGGGTGCGCCAGAATCAAAAAAGCCGACTTGTTGTCGGCTTTCTTTTTATTGCTTTTTAAACTGCATGTCATGCAGGGCACGATACGCCCCGCCCTCGATGGCCAGCAGCTCTTCATGAGTGCCGCATTCGACGATTTCGCCATGATTTATTACGGCAATCTTGGTCGCGTTGCGTATTGTGGACAGGCGGTGCGCAATGACGAACACCGTTTTGTCCTCCATCAGGTTTTCAATGGCTTTTTGCACGACCGCCTCCGCCTTGTTGTCAAGGGCGGAGGTGGCCTCGTCCAGAACCAATATAGGCGCATTTTTCAAGAATGCGCGTGCGATTGCGACACGCTGTTTCTGGCCGCCGGACAACAGAATGCCGCGCTCGCCAATCTGGGTGTCGACACCGTTCGCCAATGTGGCGACAAAGTCGTCCAGGTACGCCATTTTTATTGCGCGCCACATATCCTCTTCGGTTGCATTTTCATTGCCCAGCATAATATTCTCGCGGATGGTGCCGGCGAACAGGAAATTATCCTGGAAAACGACCGCGATATTGCGACGCAATGACTTTAACGTAAAGTCGCGGATATCCGTGCCGTCAATCTTTATCGCACCGGCGGTCGGGTCATAGAAACGCGGCAGCAGGCTGACCAGCGTTGATTTGCCGCCGCCGGAATTGCCGACCAGCGCGATTGTATCCCCGCGGTTTGCGGTTAAATTTATATTCTTTAACACCGGCACGCGCGGAACATATTCGAAACACAGGTCGCAAAATTCAATCTTTTCCAATTTGCCGTCAAATTCACGGGCATTCGGACGATCTTTTATCCGCGGTTCGGCGTTCAATATGTCAAACACGCGGTCAATCGCCATGAACGACATAACCATCGAATTAAAGTTGCCGCCCAAGCTTTTCAGCGGCGTGTACAGCATGATAAGCGCGGTAAGGAATGAAACAAAGCTGCCGCTGGTGATTTGGCCCGTCAAAATAAGATAAGAACCGAACCATATCGCCAGACCGATTCCGACAGACATAATCATGTGCATCAGGGGCGAGACCCAGCTGGTGCGCTGAATCATCTTGATGCGCAGCCAGAAAATATTGTCCAAAACCTTGGAAAACTTGTTCGTCTGGCACTGTTCCAGGTTGTACGAGATAATTGTTTTGTTGCCGGCGTAAGACTCGTTATAAGCCGTTAAAATCGCCGCGTCGGCCGATATGGACTTTTTAATTACGGAATTGATTCTTTTCTTGATGCGCGTCGCGGGCAAAAACGCAAAGACCAATATTGCGACGCAGACCAGCGCCAGCTGCCATGAATTATAGAACATAACGGCGATTAGGGATATCGAAGAGAACAAACGCTGAACGAACGTCTTTAGGTTCTTTAACAGCCCCGCGCACGCCATGTCGGCATTATTGTTAAACATAAAGATGACATCGCCGGAATTCTTGGTATTAAAGAAATTCGTGTCGAATTTCAGCATCTTTTTATACAGGTCGAATTTCAGACGGTTCGTTATTTTTGAGCCGGTCCATGTATTCAGATACGACGAGATATAGCCCAAACCGCCCTGCAAAGTGGTAAATGCGATGATAACCAACGGTATGTGCCACGATGCCTGAATGGATTTTTCAACCATGACCAAATCCATGTACGGCTTTAACGACAATGCGATAACCGCATCCAAGGAACCGATTGGAATTGTAATCAATATCGCCAGCAGCGCGCGGAACCAATATGGCTTAACATACGGCCACATGCGCCGATAATTAAAAACAAACGGATTATTAACTATTTTGTTTAAGCAGTCTTTGGCTGTCATTATATTCCCTTGTCAACAGGGACTACCATAATCCAAGCATCAGGAATTGGCAAGTATTAAATGCTTGTTTTAAGCGGCCTGTTTGGTGTACAATAAAAGCCTCACACGACAGGGATACGATTATCATGCGAAACACAATCTTTTTAACGGCGGCCGCAATATTTCTGGCCGGCTGCAACAGTATATATGTGAAACCCGGCACAATGACACCGGCCGAGACCGTATATGCCGACCGCGGCGGATATACAATGCGGCGCAGCATCAAAATAGAGCTGGAACGCCGCGGATACAACGTCGTTGTCGGCAAGGCGATAAGCAACCGGAATTGGTCCGACGGTGGCGATGATTTGGAAATTGAAACCAGCAAGGTTCCAAATCAGGCACGTTATTACATAAAGGTCAACGAGCGCAGCGAAAAGTTCCGGCCGATTTGGTGCGCACTGAACGGCGTGTGGTGGTGGAACTTTAACGTTTCAATCGCCGACCAGAGTACCGGCAAAGAGCTGATGACGTGGCGCGGTCGCGGTTGTGCGGACAGTTCCATGCGTCTGTTGCGGCGAACACTGGACAAAATGGAGAGACAGAATGAACAACAATGACGCCGCCCCTATTCTGGCGGTAATAAACGCATGCGAGGCGGTTATACTGGCCACATGCGACGGCAAACACCCCGATATGCGCCACGTCACAAATGCGATGAATATCGGCACGACAGAACTTAATTTGTTCTTTATGACATCGCGCGACACACCAAAATACGGGCAAATTCGCAACAATTCCGAATGCACATTATACTATTTTGACGACAAGACGCGGCATGCCGTGCGCCTGTACGGGAAAATTGAATTTGTCGAGGACGCGGATGTACGACGCGTACACTGGCGGCCGGAGTTTTCAAAATTCGGCTATGGCGGGCCGGAAAGCCTGGATTTTATACTGATGCGCTTTGTGCCGGAACGCTATAAATATTATATCGGACCGGAAATAAAAACCGGAAAAATATAAGAATCCCCGCAAGGGGATTTTTTTATGGCAAGGCAAATAGAATTAAATACCCAGAAAATACTATATTTAAAGTAATTTCAAATAAATAAGGAGTAAATTCATATGCCTAATTGAATTGAACGTTTTCATTAGAGACATTCTTTGAGAAAATTTTAGCCCAGAAATCCGCCCCATGTCAACAGCAAAATCTGCCTAATCCAAACGTTCCTTTTCATTAGGCAGAGTGTATTGGGGGAAAATATGAAAAAATGCCTAATTTCAACACTGGTAATATTTGGCGGATTATACGCATCGCCTTGTAATGCCGCATTATCTTTACAGATGTGTCCTGGAACTTCAATCTCCGTTGGAACAAAATGCTCTGCAATCCCAGACATGTTAAACTATTTTATCATAATGCCCGACTGTATGGATCGGCCAACTGGTCAAATGAAAAATACTTGTAAAACTTATTTATGTGATGGTCATTGCGAATGCAGAACGACACCATGTACAACTTTAATCGATCCAGACCCTATTCTCTTATGTGATGCAAGTTGCTTTACCAATATAACATGGGAAACCTCTGCTTTTTCCGGGGTTCAAACAGGCACCCCAACAATTTCTGTAAGCAGCAATTGTACTAACTGCCCCGACAAATTGTACAGATGTCGCAGCGGATATTATACAACCGACGTATTTGCCACACTGGGGGTGCCGGACGGAACGACAAGCAGCTCAAAACTTACTTGCACAGAGTGTCCGGCGGCCGCCGATGAAAAGACAGACGACGACGGTCCGATCATTATCGGCGCCCCGTCATATGTTGCATCCGCTGCGGGTTTGCCTTCTTTGACCGATTGCTATATCAAATCCGGCGCATCTATTACAAATGATGTCGGAACATATGAATATACCGCGGATTGCAAGTACACGAACTGAGTTCCCCCAAGAAAAAACACCGCCGGAAAATTCCGGCGGTGTTTTTTTATTCCCATTATTAGTCTTTGTTTGTGTATTCGCAGAAACCTTCGCTGGTGTCGCAACGGGATACGATGCCTTCGCTGATGAAATAGCCCTGCGGATGCAGACATGCGGGACATACCTGCGGAGCCTCGGTTCCAATATGCCAATTGCCACAGTTTGTGCAGCGCCACATGACAATTTTATCAGATTTGAACAATGTGCCGTTTTCTATGGCCTCCGCCAATGCGCGGAAACGGGATTCGTGATAACGTTCGGCATAGCCGATGTTTTTCAAAACCTCTGCAATTGCAGGGAAACCTTCCTGGGCCGCAATCTGGGCGAATTTCGGATACATATCGGTGTTTTCTTCGTGTTCACCGTATGCCGCCGCCTTTAAATTTTCCAGCGTGTCGCCAATTTTACCGGCCGGGAAAGACGCCGTTATTTCCAAATCGCCGCCCTCCAAGAATTTGAACAGACGAGACGCGTGTTCCTTTTCCTGGTCCGCGGTTTCCAGAAAGATTTTCGAAATTGCCTGAAAACCTTCATTCTTTGCCTTGGACGCAAAGAATGTATAACGATTGCGCGCCTGGGATTCGCCGGCAAATGCAATCATCAGATTCTTTTCGGTTTGTGTTCCTTTTAAGGATACTGTCATGATTTTTCTCCTTTGTGGTTATTAACTGCAAAAATACTAGCAGAGGCGCACAGAAAAATCAAAAATTTATTTTGAGCCGCGGGATATTTTTTTCTTGCAAGCCGTCGCATGAATCAAATCCATGTATTTGTCATACAGACTTATCCCCAGGAAAGCGCGTGCCTGCTCTATGGTGTTGCCATACGCCCAATGCGTTTCATCGTCCGTTTCATATTTTGCGATAATTACGCCGGCGCTTGGGATTATAAAACGGCCGTAACAATTCACGCCCACCATCTGGGCGCGGTAAAATTCGAAATGGTTGCGCTCTGTTCTGTTCAGGCGTTCGCCCATAACGAATTCCCCGCCGCGAACCGTCTGAATCGGCTGCGCGAAATTATTTTGAACGCGCCATGCGCCGCCGATATATTCCACATCATCCGGCGCCAGACAAGAGAGCGGATATTCGCGCCCATTGTTGTCCCACGCCACTGCGCCCGCGGCACACGCGGCCTTAAACGCGCACTGCTTTTCGGCCTGCGTTTTATGAACGGCCATCGGATTTTTGTATTTCATTGTTCCAGTCCCAAAAATTTTTTTTCAACCGCCGCGACCAGCTCTGTGATGCCGACGCGTCCCGCGGCGCTTATCGTCATGATTTCCGGTTTCTTTTTGCGCCCGAAAGACTTTTTAAAGTCCGCCATGCGCTGTTTTAAGGCATCAGGCTCTATCGCGTCGATTTTATTTATGACGACCATTTCCGGCTTGCCAACCAGACCGCCGCCATATGAATCCATTTCGTGGCGTATCGCCGCATAGCGCGCGGCCCAGTCCTCCTCGGTGCCGTCGATTACGTGCAATATCATCTTGGTGCGTTCCGCATGCCCCAGGAAACGGTCGCCGAGCCCCACGCCGGTATGCGCCCCTTCTATAAGCCCTGGCAAATCGACCAGCACAAACTCGCGATTATGCGCGTACATGACCCCCAGCTGCGGATTCAATGTGGTAAAGGCATAATTTGCAATTTTCGGACGCGCCGATGTCACCGCCGCCAGAAGAGTTGATTTTCCGGCATTGGGGAATCCGACCAGACCGATGTCCGCAATTAACTTCAGCCGCAGGACAACCGTGCGCTCTTCCCCCGGCAGGCCGTCGTTCGCCTGGCGCGGGGCGCGGTTTGTCGGACTTTTAAAGTGCAGATTGCCCCACCCGCCGTTGCCGCCGCGCGCCGCGCGGTATTCCATGCCGTCGGCGTTCAAATCGGCGTATTCTATTTCCTCGTTCTCAGACAAAATAACCGTTCCGGTCGGCACCGGCAGGTACAGCGTCTCGCCAGAATATCCGGTGCGCATTTTACCCATGCCGTTCTGGCCGCGCTGGGCGGCAAAGCTGGTCTTATAGCGATAGTCAATCAGCGTGTTGACATTCGGCACCGCGCGAAAAACAACGTCGCCGCCGCGGCCGCCGTCGCCGCCGTTCGGACCGCCGAATTCAATATATTTCTCGCGGCGGAAGCTGGCCGCGCCATTGCCGCCGTCACCCGCCTTGATTTTTATTTTTGCTTTGTCCAAAAACTTCATTTTATTTCCCTGTTTTCTGGCATTATAACTTAAAAACTTGCAATTTCCACTGTAAAAGATTATAATTCTTTGGTCGCGAAAGCGATGATGATTCTGAAGTCTTTGCGGAATAGACGTTTTGGACCCGGGGGCGGTACCCGGCAGCTCCACCAATAAAAAATCAACGGGGCTGACATAGTTTCGACAGGCGCAGTAAAGGCAAAAGATTGAATCCGACATGGCGTCGTTAAAAGCCGTTTAAAAACTGAATGGCGATAGAATCGCTGCGAACGACAATGTTCGCCTTGCAATGGCTGCCTAATATGGCGTTGAATACGGTTGGCGATTGTTGACCATATTCGTTTTAGCGATTGCGGGGCCCGCCGGGTGCCTGGCACCAGAAATCCCGGCAATTTGTTTATAATTAACGTAGAAAAGGCAAAAAAATGTTTGGAAAAGTAAAAAAAGTATTCTTTACGGGTATATTCGGTATTTTGTATGTATCTTTTGTGGCACAGCTGGTTTACGTGCTGGGCTGGGTTCCGGGGATTGAAGGCAAATTGAGCTGGCTGGGGGCGCTGTCCCTGGAATGGCTGGTCCTGATTGCGGCCCGCTATCTGTCAAAGCGCAGCAGCACCGGCGCACAGTACAACGGTTACAACAATCGTCGCCGTTAATAAAATCCGATGATGCAACCGTTGAAAATCCTCCCATGAGGGGGATTTTTTATTGCCTTGAAAAATTATAAAAAAACTTTATATTATGAACACCATGAAAGAATATATACTTCCGTTTAGAGATTTGGTTGTTCATCCGGGCCTGACAGTGCCCGTTTATATCGACAATCCGATGTCGGTCGCATGCATAGAGGCGGCAATGGAATCCAACCGCCGCCTGGTTCTGGCGGCCCAGCACAGCTGGGGGTATCCGACGACGGCCGGCGACCTGTTTGACATCGGCACCATTGGCGATATCGCCCAGGTTCTGCGCATGCCGGACGGGGCGATTCACGCGATAATCCGCACCACCGACGCGGTCGAATTGCACGACATAACCGTGACGGACAATCTGTTCACGGCCGAGGTGACACCGATTGAACATATTAACGACGCCGAATCCGAGCAGACAATCGCCCTGCGCGACAGAATCGCGGAAAACCTGCAGGCGCTGGCGTCACGCTTTAAACTCAAAATAGACAAACTGCGCAACATTATTCAAAATTATCCGCTGCCGGCGTTTGTCGACGCGGTGATTCAGATGGCGGATATTGAAACGGACGCTGCCGTCGCCATCCTGCGCGCCGCATCGTGGCGGGACAAACTGGTGCTGTTGCTGGAACAGGTTAATCTGATGGCGGAAACCGCAAAGATAGAAGACTCCATCAACCGCCGCATTCATCAGCAGATGGAATCCGGCCGTCGCGAGGCGATTTTACAGGAAAAGATGCGCGCCATTCAAAAGGAAATGGGCGACGATGCCGAAGAGATGGACGCCGAAAACATGCGGCGCCGGATTGAGAAATCCCCACTGCCGGCCGAGGCGCGCGAAAAGGCGATGTCCGAATGGCGCAGAATGCGCTCCATGGCACCGATGTCAAACGACGGCGCACTGTTAAAGGCGTATCTGGACGAACTGCTGGCGATGCCGTGGGCAAAGACGCCGCCGGCAAAAATCGACCTGAATGCGGCGCGTGAAACCCTGAACGCCCAGCATTCCGGCATGACGCCCATCAAAGAACGCATACTGGAACACATTGCCGTTATGAAAAAGACCGGCAGCAACCGCGGCAGCATATTGTGCTTTGTCGGCGCGCCGGGTGTTGGCAAAACGTCGCTGTGCAAATCCATTGCGGACGCCCTGGGGCGCAAGTATCAGCGCATTTCACTGGGCGGCATTTCGGACGAGGCGCATTTCCGCGGCCACCGCAAGACATATATCGGCGCACAGCCCGGGCGCATTATGGACGCGTTAAAGCGCAGCCATACAAACAATCCGGTAATCGTTCTGGACGAGATTGACAAAATGGGCCGCGACTGGCGCGGCGACCCGGAGGCGGCGCTGCTGGAAATAATGGACCCGGAACAGAACAAGACTTTCCGCGACCATTATCTGGAGGTTGACTTCGACCTGTCGAACGTTTTGTTTATCGCAACGGCAAACAGCTTAAACATGTCGGGCGCATTAAAAGACCGAATGGAAATAATCGAAATTCCCGGATACGACGAGGCGGACAAGGTTCGCATTGCGCGCGAGCATCTGATAAAGCGCGCCGCGGCCGACACCGGATGGGACACGGAAAACATTATAATCGACGACGATGCCG
Organism: uncultured Alphaproteobacteria bacterium; assembly: GCA_947646585.1. Lineage (GTDB taxonomy): Bacteria > Pseudomonadota > Alphaproteobacteria > Rs-D84 > Rs-D84 > Enterousia. The sequence goes on from CANSHD010000002.1 coordinate 257,954, forward strand.
TGCGCCACATTATACAAAACTATACGTCCGAGCAAGGCGTGCGCCAGCTGCAGCGTGAATTAACCGCGATGCTGCGCCGCGCGCTGTTGGAAAATGACGGCGACGACGTGCGCACCGAATTTACATCGGAAAAGATTGACAAGCTGCTGTCGATACGCAAGGCGGCCGGCATGTCAAAACGCATCGGCTTTGGCGCCGCGGCATAACCCAAACAAAGAGACAAAAAATGAATATTCTGCAGACATACAAGTTTTTCCAAGAAATCAAAAACGCCACCGCCAGCCCCTCTTTTAACGTCGGCCCGCTTCATGAAAGCTATACTTTGGAAACGACAGGGTATACGTTTGTAACAGAGGCGTCATATCCCCATTACCACATGGAAAAGCCAACCCAGTATGATTTTACCGCCTATAACAAATCAACAAACCATACATTGCATCGCGGCGGAATGCTGGCGAAAATTATTTTCATGCAAATGTCCAAGAAAGCCCAACAAAAATAAAGTCTGCGAAAATGATTCTTGTAATAAACACATCCGGGGCGGGAATTGAATTCGCACTTGACGGGCGGCACAAAAGCGTGCCGACGGAAAAGCAATCGGTCGCCCTGCCGGCGGAATGTGAAAAATTCCTGGCCGAATGCGGCGCAAAATGGAGCGATTTAAGTGCAATCGGCGTTGTCGTCGGCCCGGGCAGTTTTACGGGCGTGCGCCTGGGCATCGCATATGCAAAGGGGCTGGGCCTGGGGCTGAATATACCGGTTGTGGGAATAAACGCGTTTGAACTGTATCTGGCCGCGACGCCCGACGCATTTGTCGCAATTGAATCCGGACGCGGCGATTTCTTTGTCGCATCGCCCATAACGGCGCCCCAGACAATGTCCATAGACGAATTGGAAACGCGCCAGATGGAATGCCCGCGGACCGTCGGGCACATGCCGTTTGACATAACGCTGGGAGCGAAAATAGTCCGCGCAAAATTGGACGCGGGCGATACAGCGCCCGCGGTGCCGATGTATCTGCGCCCCAGCTATGCCGAAGAGAATAAAAAATGCTGCAACAACTAGAAAGGCTGCATGCGGCATGCTTTCCGCATAAACCGTGGTCGGCGTCCGATTTTATGGATTTAAAAAAATCCGGGTGCGACATTATCGCCAGTGAAAACGGATTTATCGTATATCGCGTTGTCGCGGACGAGGCCGAGATTATCACAATCGGCGTCGCGCCGGACGCACGGCGCGGCGGGGTTGCGGCGGCAATGCTGGCGATTGCGGAGCAGGATGCCAAAAAACGCGGCGCCGCAAAAATGTTTTTAGAGGTGGCCACCGACAACACCGCGGCACGCGCGCTGTACTGCTCTGCGGGATATGCAGAGGTTGGCGTACGCCCCAAATATTATGACGGCGTTGACGCAATCCTGATGGCACGACAATTATAATGAACAAGAAAACGGTGGCATCTGACAATAACTTTCACAGCGGGCACCGCGAACGGTTGCGCCAGAAGTTTTTGGACGACAAAATCACAGATTACGAATTTTTGGAGTTGCTGCTGTCGTTTGTAATTCCGCGGCGCGACGTGCGCCCGATGGCACGCGGGCTGATTCAGAAATACAGCGGCCTGCACCAGATTTGCAGTCTGCCGATTGAAACACTGATGGAATATCCGGGATTGGGCCGAAATACGGCGATATTTTTAAAGGCTTTGCGCCATGCAATGCTGACCGAATATCGCGAGCATTTGGACAAGCGCCAGGTATTTCGAACATTGCCGGTGCTGACGAATTACTGTCTGACGCTGCTGGGCGGGAAAGACATTGAAGAATTTCATGTACTGTATCTGGACCATGAACACAAATTGCTGTTGGACGAGACGCACAGTGTCGGCACAATCGACTGGTCGGCGGTTTATCCGCGCGAAATCGCACGACAGGCGCTGAATATAAACGCGCGCAGCATCATAATGCTGCACAATCATCCGACGGCCGGCGTGCCGTTTTCCAGCCAGGATATCGCCATAACAACATTGACACAGGACATGCTGGAACCGTTGGGGATAGAGCTGTTCGACCATTTTCTGGTTACCGGCGGCCAGGTTTTATCCGCCCGCAACAGCCAGCTGTTAAACCGCAGCCAGACTAGCCGCGGACAGAATTCACAAAATCAAGAACACGCGGGTCAAAAATAACGTCCCGCGGCCGCAGCGGTGCGGCAATATGCATATCGACGGCGCGACGCGTACGCGACAGCGCGACATACGCCTGGCCGTGTGCGAACGCACCGCGCGAAATATCCACGACAACCGCATCCAGCGTTTTGCCCTGGGCCTTGTGTATCGTCATGGCATAGCCCAGACTTAACGGAAACTGGCGGTACGCCCCTATTTCATTTTCCACCAGGCGGTCGTTTTCATCACGCGTATATTCAATCTTTTCCCATTTTTCCGGCCGCACGGATACGGTTTCGCGGTTATCGGACAATAATTGAACGACTATTTCGCGCGCGCCCAGACTGCGCACGATTCCCATGGAGCCGTTATGCCATTTGTCGCCGTTCTTTACAAAGACGACCAATGCGCCGACCTTTAACACCAGACTTAACGGCGCGGGAACGTCGCGCTCGGAAAAATTCCCAGTAAGTTCGCCGTTATACGCGACCTCCGGCGCCGATATCTGGGCCAGGCGGGCGGCGTTTATACGCTCGGCCACGGCACGGAACGGCGTAATCAGAACCGCATTTTCACGACGCGACGCATCGTCGATGCGGCATGCGTTAAAGAATTCCAATGCGGACACGTCGCCCGTACGCAGGCGCGTTAAACTTTCCAACAGCGCCATGTCGTTTTGACGATACACCAAATCAAAATCATAGGTTATAAAATCGGCGCGCTTATAAACATTACTGTCAAAGAAATACGCATTTTCATGCCCGTAATTCTGTGCGTACAGCGCCGCCGCATCACGGGTTATAACAGGTGGCAGCTGAAACAAATCGCCGATTGCCAAAACCTGCAGGCCGCCGAACGGCGCATTGTTGCGCCGCGCCTGGCGGGCAAGAATGTCCATCGCGTCCAGCAGATCGGGCGCAACCATCGAAATCTCGTCTATTATCAAAACGTCGGCGCCGGTCAAGACATTGCGTGTTTTCGCCTTTAGCTTTAAAAATTCAGGCATGATGAAATCACGCGGCTGAATCTGAAACATGGAATGAATTGTCTGGCCCGAAATGTTCAGGGCGGACACCGCCGTCGGACATGCGCAAATTATTCTTTTTTTGGACGCACTGCGCAGATAATTTACAAACGTCGATTTTCCCGTGCCGGCCTGGCCCATGATAAGAATGTTTGAATACGTGTTTTCCAGCGCGTTCATCGCCGCGGTCTGGGTTGCGTTCAATATCGGGACAATTTCAGACATATGCGCATGTTGGCACAACACACAGAAAAAAGCAACAGCGATAAAATTTATCTTGCAACAAAATCGAAATCATATATAATGTGCGCCGTGGGTTAGTAGCTCAGTTGGTTAGAGCGGAGCGCTCATAACGCTTTGGTCGTGGGTTCAAGTCCTACCTAACCCACCAACTTATTTCCGCCGACGGCGGATTTTTTATTTGATTTGGTACGTCATATAAAAAATGTATATTTTTCTCTTGCGCTGTATGGCGCTTTTTTTCTACCATAATTTACAAAAGAGAGGAAGTTATGGAAAAAAAGCGCAGTTTCCTTGGGTTTTTGGCATCTTTATTCATTGTCTTTTTCACGGCAAATGCATTTGCCGCGGGTTATACCTGCGATAAATTAAAGAAATACACGTCGTGTAATGCGAACTATTATTTAAATGGCACGGACGTTGGAAACGCCTGTGTTGCATGCGCGACGGGTTATACAAAAGCCGCTGATTCCAATGTCGGGGCGCAGTATTGTACCCAAAGCTGCACCGTTAATTGTAAGCAACAGACATGTCCCGCCAACGCGACATGTACCCACGGAACTAAAACCGCTACCGGAACCAGAAATCAAACACAGGCGGCAGGCGTGTGTAGCGCGACACAACCAACCTGCTCCATCACGATAAGCTGTAACGCGTCTTACTATAAGACAAGCAGCAATACCTGTCAGGCTTGCGGCACCGGGCAGTACAGCGCAAAAGGCGCAACCAGCTGTAGTTCTTGTACAAACAAACCTGCAAACTCTTATTATACAGGCAACGCATCATCTAACGCATGTCCGTGGGCATGTAATAGCGGCTATCATAAAAACGCAGCCGGCACAGCATGTTATCCGAACACAAAATATGTTACCTGCTCTGGCGGATACTATATTGCCAAGGGTGCAACCGCATGTTCTACGGAGTGCCCGGCCAACAAATGGTGCGCAGGCGGTACATTTACCATATCATCTGCAGGTGCGGCGGCCGATACCGGAATAACCGGCAGCTGTCCGAGTAATTATACATCACCCAAAAAGAGTTCCTCTTACACGGCGTGCAGCACAAGTTGTACTGTTAACTGTTCCGGTAATGCAACATGTACATACGCTAATGCGACATGTACATATGATACAACAAAAACATATACTGGGACAAAAACATGCCAGAACGTTGCGTGCAGCACACAAAGTTCTTGCAGCGCCAGTGGTACGTGCCCTGTCAACGGATTTAATTGTAATTCATGCTATGTAAAGAATTCTGGCGGAACGGCATGTATTGGCGCCACATATACGATAACATATGCAAATGGCGGCGGCACCGGTAGCAGCCAGACGCAATCTGTCAAATATAAGGGTTCATTTACAACGAAAGCCGCGAGTACATTCAGTCGTCCGGGCTATACGTTTAGCAGTTGGGGTGGCAATTATCCAAATGCCAACAGCTCCTATACATATAATACGTGCGGCAACACAACGTTAACAGCAAGCTGGAATGCATGTACTGCAAACACCGGCGCCGCCGGCACATGCGGATGCGGTTCAACCCAATATCCGAACGGGAGTGGCTGTTCGAACTGTAGCGTATCTTGTAGCGGAGTCACAGGTTTCACGCTTGGTACATACAATGTCTGCAATGCCCAAACGAACAACATTTGTTATCGCAACTGTACGACTGCGGACGTTGCAAATTCCAAGACCGTGTCCGGAACCGTTACAAAAGGCGGAACCAGCACATGTAAGGCGACCGCATGTAAAGACGGATATTACTATAAAGACGGCGTCTGCAACGTATGTCCGGCAAATGCGGAATGTGACCCGAACCCGGGCAGCAATCCGATTACCTGTGATGACGGTTATACGCTGAATGACGCCGGAACGGGCTGTACCGCGAACAAATATAATGTAACGTATTCCTGCGCCCCGGGCACAGGCACAGTCGCGGGGAATACGGCGACATATAACCTGTCCTATTCGCCAAAGAGCAGCTCTTGTACGGCACCGTCAAAGCACAAGTTTGTCGGATGGACAATATCCGGCACAAGCACCGTGGTAACACCTGGCGCAAGCTTTACTTGGAAATATTTGGAAAACAAGACGTTTACGGCAAAATACGAGGCCACTTCCTGTGACAGCGGCCAGTATTTGAGCGGTGGCGCCTGTGTATCATGCCCCAGCGGATATACCGCCAGCGACCTGAACGCGACCAGCAATACGCAGTGCTATAAAGCATGCTCACAAAACTGTGTCTCGCCCAGCTGTCCGGCGAACTCAACCGAGTGCACGTTTGACACAACCGCAAAGTGGACCGGAAAGCAGTATTACAATTCATCCACATGCCAGATAAACGACGGCCAAAAAAGCGACTGTCCGATTGCGACACTGAATTGTAAGCGCACATATTATACAAACGGCTCTGTCTGCTCGTCCTGTTCCAGCTTGGGCGACGGCAGCTATACTCAGTCGCTGTCAACGAACAACAGTTCGCCATACGGCTGCTATGCAATGTGCACAATCCCATGTACACAGCAGGCGTGCCCGGCACATGCAACATGTACACATGGAACAGAAAAATCGGCCGGAGGCATCTATTATCCAAGCGAAGACTGTACTGCACCGGGGATTAGCTGTACCATAAATATCACATGTGATAGCGGCTATGCGCTGGACGCAGGCTCGGCTACCTGTAATCCGGTTGTCACGCCGGTTGTATTGAACCGCAATTACAACAGCACGGATTCAGCGACGCTTGCGACGATATATCAGAAGTATGAAACAGGCTGGTATTCCAATTCGGCGGCGACAACCACGCTTTCCAAAGCGACGGTGCCGACACGTGCAAATTATAATTTCTTGGGCTACTACACCGCAAGAACGGGTGGAAGTCAGGTAATCAAAGCGGACGGCACCCTGCCGATGAACACGACATATGAAACGGCAACCTCTGTCACATTGTATGCCCAGTGGAGTCTGAACAACACAGATTGCCAAGCAGGGAAATACTACAACGGTAGCTCTCATGTGACATGTCCGGCCGGCAAATACTGCCCGGGCACGGGGAGCACGCCGATTGGAACGGCCGGATGCGCGGTAAACTGTCCGGCGGACGCGGCGGGCGGCACGGTGACATCCGATGCGGGCTCCAGCGTGGCGACGGCCTGCCGCACGGTTCGCACCAATCAGAATCTTAGCGACAATAGCGGTCGCGGCGACCAGACATGCTATTACAACACGCAAACCGCGAATTATTCCACAGGATGCACCATTAAAATTACGGCGTGTAATGCGGGATACTATCGCGAACAGGAGAACAGCACGACCTGCTCTTCCACGGATATCGGGGAATACAGCCCGGCAAACGACTTGGAAAAGTATCTGTGTAAGAACTTAAGCGGGGCGGCAACCGACGTGACAACGGCGGCTAAAAACTCCGGCGCGGCGACATTGTGCTATAACCCGTGCGGAAACGTGACGATTACAAACGGTACCCGCGTGCCTGTTAATGAAAAAGAGTTCTATGACGGCGCCAAGATACCGGCGTGTACATATACCACGAACTGTAACACCGGTTACCAGGCCAGCGGCACGACATGCGTTGCAAAAGTGCTGACAATCACGCTGAACCACAACAACGGAACCGCCAACAGCACCATTTACTTAAAGTATGCGGACGGCTGGTATTCCAACTCCAACGCGTCGGCGTCATCAAAAATAACCACGGTAACGGTACCGTCAAAGGGCGACGGCATGGCATTCGAGGGTTATGTATCAACGAACAACGATGTTGTTGTCGGATCCGACGGCAAGCTGACAACCAACTATACTGTATTTAGCGCGAACGCCATAATTACGGCGCAATATGGTAATCGTACGGCGATACACTGTGATGCCGGAAAGTACTATGAAGGCGGCAGCAAGACCACATGCACGACATGTCCGGCGGGCAGCTATTGCCCGGGTGTGGACACGTTCGTCGGCGTTGACAGTCCGCGCGGTATAAACACCTGTGCGTCACTGGGCGGCACATACACCCATGCGGACGGCGCGGCGGCCACAACGGTCAGCTCGGCCGCGGGCGCGACGGGTCCGGCCGGATGCTATGCGACGAACGTTTCATACACGTCGTCCACGAACAAGGCGACCGGCAGCCAGACCTGCTATTTCAACGAATCAACAACGTCTTATACCGACAGTTGCAAGGACAAGGTCGTGTTAAGCTGCGTCGGCGGATACTGGCGCGCGAACGCGGCGGATACGGACTGCGTCGCGGTCGGCATCGGTTACTACAGCGCAGACAAGGCGACAACTCGCACGGCCTGCCCGAACCTTTCAACAACGACGGGCGTCAAGACGTTCACGGAAACATCTGAAACGGTGACACAGTGCTATCTGGGCAACATATGGTACCAGGGACAGCACAGCGGTCACAGACGCAGCTGCTATCATACGGCGGACGCCACTGATACAAATGTGTCCAGCGGATACAGCTATAACTGCGACGTGTCCGTAATCGTGACATGCGATGCCGGATACTATGACGACGGAAATTATACCTTTACAAACAGCAAGGGCGAAAGAGAACGCGACTGCGTGGCCGTGACAGATAAAAACTCTTACAGCCCGGCCCAATCGTTCTTCACATCCGAAGAGGCTCAACCGAATCAGGAAACACCGGGTAGCTCGACCAAGCTGCACAACTGTCCGGAGACCAAGTCCATTGCGAACGGTACGGCGCGCCGCGTGTTCAACGCCACATGGACAGCATCGGATTACGCGGTATGCGAATACAAGGCCGCAACATGTGACGCGGGGTATCGCGCGATTACAAGTGGTGCCATTGCAAAGTGCGTATGGGACGACCCGGATGCGTGTCCGGAAGGGTTCTATTGCCCGGACGGCGGCGAGGAGCCGATAGAATGTCCGAAAGACAAAGCCGGACGCGACGGCACGACGGAAGTCGGTGCAAAGTCAATCGAACAGTGCTTTATTGCATACGACCCCTATTCCGCATTCAAAAACGGTACGGGTTCCGCAATATGCAACTATTCGGGCGACTCGAAAGACTATACGCGTTGCCATGACATTACCGCGAAATCTTGTAACGCCGGTTATTATTATCGCGATGCGGGAAGTGCGACCTGTGTCGAGGTTGTAAGCGGGAACTATAGCCCGGCCGGAAACATCCAGCAGATTTCGTGCCCGAGCGGCGGAAACGGTTCCAACCAATTCGCGGCGAACTGGGATGCATGTTACAAGAACTGTGAAATAACGGTTGCGCATTCTTCCACGGTTGCGGCCAAAGACAACACAGTGTTTGGTATAAGCGCCAACGGTTATGCGGCATGCTCGTTCCATGTGACATGCCAGACAGGTTATTCGCCCAACAATAACGACACGGCGGCCCCGACATGCGATGCAAACCGCTATACGGTGACGCTGGATAAAAACGGCGGCGACGGGAATGTCGCGGCCAGCATAGAGTGCACGTTTGACAGCGGCGCATGCGCGTTGCCGGCGACGACCGGTCTGACACGCGCCGGATACAGCGTGGGCGCCAAATGGTGCACCGAGAAAGACGGTACGGGCACATGCTATAACGGCGGAACAACCGTGACGACCAACATATCGGCAAACGGAACCGCGACAACGCTGTACGCGATTTGGACGCCCAATGTGTATCAGATTACACTGAAACACGCGGACGCCACGGTTGCCGGCGCACCCGCCACGGCATATCTGAAATATGCGACAGGCTGGTTCGCAGACAACAGCGCGACATTACCGCTGAGCCAGATGAGCAAGACACCTGAAAAGACAGGATATGAATTTGCAGGATACAAGGCGGCCAACAACACCGTCATTGTGGATACAAACGGCATGTTCCAGACAACACAGGCGGCCCTGACCTTTACAACCGCGGCGGCAGACGTAACAGTTGTATGGAGTGCGGGCAACACAAAGTGCGCGGCCGGTACATATTACCAGGGCACGGGCGCGACGTGCCTGCCATGTACGGACAACCATTATTGTCCTGGCGGCAGCTTTGCCACCGACGGCGGCCAGGCGGGTCTGAACGAATGCCGCGACAACGGTAAGACCGCGGCGGACGCCCATGCATCGTCGGAAACGCAGTGCTTTAAAGAAGACCTGCCGACATATGTGGCGGCGCACGGCAAGGGAACGCAGAAGTGCTATTTTGACACGGAAAACCTGACCTATTCCACGGAATGCACGGACAAGTTCATAACATCCTGTGATGCCGGTTACTGGCAGGAGAACAAATCGCCCCTGCAGACGGCCCCGGATTGCGCGGCGGTTGGCAACGGATATTATAGCGCCGAAAATACAACCGAACGCACGGCGTGCCCGAACGGGGGAACCACAGCGGAAACAACCGCGGCAACGGTTCAGCGCTGTTATAAATCCGGCATGGATTATGCGGCGGAATTCGGTACCGGTACCCAGCGCTGCTATTACAGCAGTGGCGACGGTGCGGCGGCGATATACAACCGCGACTGTGACACAAAGACCATTAACAAGTGCCGCGGCGGATATTGGCTGAACACCGAAATCACGGCCGAGGACTGCAGCCCTGTCGGATACGACCACTATAGCGAAACCGACGACACGGCACGTCACGCATGCGAGGGCGGTGGAAAAACCAACAGCGAGATAACAAGCTCTCCGTTGTCCTGTTACAAGGATTCCGAAGAATACACCGCAACACACGGCGGCGGATTCAGAACCTGCTATTACACCAGCGGAACGGGAGCAAGCGCACTGTATGAAACCAGCTGCGAAACACCGACACTGACATACTGTAACGGCGGGTACTATGCGGACGTCACAATCAATACGGACGACTGTATAGAGGTTGGATACGGTTTCTGGAGCCCGGCGCCGACACCAAGCCACCTGGCGGAAAGTTTAGATCGCACGTCCTGCGCCGAGGGCGAGACCACGGCCACGGCAACCAGCGACAGCGCCGATGCGTGCTATACATGTCCGGCGGGCCAGATTTGTGATCCCGACAACCCGAACAAGCCGCAGACCTGTAGCGACGCAACCAAGGGCACGCACCCGAATTCCGACGCCGGAAATACGGATGTGAACGGTTGCTGGCGCGAATGCGCACTGGCGGCGAACGCGGCGACAATGAAGGGCCATGATTACTATGGCAAGCCGGATACGTGCGCGATTGACCGCTGCAAATCCGGATACACGTACAACACCGCGACACAGGCCTGTGAAATCTGTCCGGAGGGCACATTCTGCGGCGGCGGCGACGGAGGTGACGACGACTGTCCGGCGGGCCAGAACTGTGACACACCGAAATCGTGCGCAGATTTGGGCGACGGCAGCTGGAAGTATTCGGATGCCGGCGCGACAGGCCCGAAGAGCTGCTATCGCAAGTGCGAATCCTATGCGCTGGACGGCGGAACGGCGGTTCCGGTAAACGAACGCGCGTACTATTCGAACCAGTGCGAGTACAAGGGCGTCGATGAAGAAGGCAACCCGTGCGACATTGAAGACGGCACATGCGTGACAACATCGTGCAAACCGTCTTATGAAATGATTGGCGGCAAGTGCGTTGCATGTAATCGCGACCATGCGCTGAGCTATAAGACGACGGGCAACTGTATGGTGGAATCCTGTGAGGCGGGATGGCATCCGTACGGCCAGAGCTGTGAAACGGATATAACGGAATGCTCTGCCCCGAATGCACTGCGTGCGGAAAAGCAGTGGGATTACAAGAAGAACTCGTACGGCATCTGCCTGATAAAAGAATGCGAGGACGGATTCCATATCTCTTCGAACGCATGCGTCGCAGATGTTCAGGAATGCGTTGTAGAGCACGGTATTGGTGAAAAGGAATGGAACCATACAACCAATACATGGGGCGAATGCGTGGCGACGTCCTGCGACCCGGGCTTTACAAACGACCCGTATGAAACAAACGAGCCGACAAAACAGTGCGGACACTGTAAGAACAAGTTCGGTGTCAAGGGCGAGCTGGCCGCCAGCAGCTATAGCCGCGGATGCACGATATCGGCATGTATGTATCAGGGTGAAATGTACAACTTGGAAAACAACGAGTGCAATCCGATTTGCGACGTGAACGGGTACGAAGATGAAACAGGAACCATGAAATGGAATCCGGCAACCCACAAATGCGAACGCAAATGTAAAGAAGGATATGTAATGTGGTAAAAACAGCGCCCCTTTTCGGGGCGTTGTTCTTTATATTTTCTTAAAAATTTTTGGGCCGCTTTTGCGGCTTAATTTTATCATATTTTATACTTTACAAAAAATCGTGAAATTCCTATAATCCGTACCATGCAGGGCTATACCCATATGCCTAATTTAAAGGGACACTTTAATTAGATAGTGATAGGAGGAATAAATGTACCAGAAATGTAGGATTTTTTTGCCATTAAAAAGCGCTAAAAAAATCCTCCACTTTTTTTCTCTAATCTTGTTTTTGGTTGTTTGTTTCTCCGGCTCTGCATATGCGGCGGGATATACCTGTAATCATTTAAAGAAATATACGTCGTGTTCGTCCGGATATTATATGACCAAGGGCGGCACATATAACGGCACGGCCCAGGTTGGCAACGCCTGTACGGCGTGTACGTCGGGCTGTACGTGCGCCGGCGGAACCGCGGCGCCGGTATGCGGCAAGACGTGTGCCGCGGGTACATACTGGAACGGCAGTGCGTGCGCGACTTGTACTGGTGGCAACTATTGCCCCGGATTTTCAAATGTTCAAAACCCGGCGACAAATTACGGGCGCAACGCGTGCCCAGACGCAACGGCAAACAAACGTACCAGTGGTCTAAGTGCGGCGCCGTTTTACAATGCAAAATTTAGCAGTGCGGGCGTGGATGGTCGAACCGGTTTAAGAGCAATTACAGATTGTACATCGCTGGCTTGGTATAATCCGGGCGATCGTGCGGGCCTGTATGAATATGTAAAATATAACTCGTCGACCGGAAAATATGACAGGACGGATTCTTGGAACTATATGTCAGCAGCACCCGGATGGTACTTGACAACCAAGACATTATGCGGTGCATACGCGTATTATTCAGAGGTTAAACAGTGCGAGGCCGGGTATTATTGTCCGGGCAAAAGCGAGGTTTCATGTAATTCCAGCAACCAGTCAACCGTGCACACGACGACATTTGGTAGAGAGTCCTGTTCTGGTGGCACGCAGTATCAAAATGCTACAGGTCAATCCAGCTGTAAAACGGTAAGTACCGGATATTATAAATCAAGCAATTCTGCCCAGACGCAATGCCCGGCTAATTATCGTAGTGGTGCCGGCGCAAGCGCGCAAAGCGGCTGTAAAGCATCATGTTCGGCCGGTCAATATGTTGCAACGGCGAATGCGGCGTGTACGTCGGTTGGCACGGGATATTATCGTGCGGCCCATACTGTAAACTATGGTTCTACGTCAACACGTACACAGTGCCCGGC